>NZ_JBMKHT010000006.1:0-145166 GCF_049238165.1 Enterobacter cloacae complex sp. IR5422
GGGGTATCGTCGCCTGGGAAATCGTACTGAGACAGCAGTTCACGAACTTCCATCTCTACCAGTTCCAGCAGCTCTTCGTCATCAACCATGTCGCATTTGTTCAGGAACACGATGATGTAAGGAACGCCTACCTGACGACCCAGCAGGATGTGCTCACGAGTCTGAGGCATTGGGCCGTCAGTCGCAGCAACAACCAGGATCGCGCCGTCCATCTGCGCAGCACCGGTGATCATGTTTTTAACATAGTCGGCGTGGCCTGGGCAGTCTACGTGTGCGTAGTGGCGAGTCGGGGTGTCGTATTCAACGTGGGAAGTGTTGATGGTGATACCACGAGCTTTTTCTTCTGGTGCGTTATCGATCTGGTCGAATGCACGAGCAGAACCACCGTAGGTTTTAGCCAGAACGGTAGTGATTGCAGCAGTCAGGGTAGTTTTACCATGGTCAACGTGGCCGATAGTACCAACGTTGACGTGCGGTTTTGTACGTTCAAATTTTTCTTTAGACACGGCTATATTCCTTACTATAGTGCTCTCCCCTTTGGAGAGAGCACGGGACTTAGGTTTTAATCCTGTGGATTACTTACCACGGGCTTCAATAACGGCCTGAGCAACGTTGTTAGGCGCATCATCATACTTCAGGAATTCCATGGTGTATGATGCACGACCTTTGGTCAGAGAACGCAGCTGAGTTGCATATCCGAACATTTCAGACAGCGGAACTTCAGCGTGGATCTTAACGCCAGTCACTTCGGATTCCTGACCACGCAGCATACCGCGACGACGGCTCAAGTCACCGATAACGTCACCGGTGTTCTCTTCAGGAGTTTCTACTTCAACCTTCATGATTGGCTCAAGCAGAACTGGTTTTGCTTTCTTAAAGCCTTCTTTAAAGGCAATAGACGCAGCCAGTTTAAACGCCAGTTCAGAGGAGTCAACGTCGTGGTAAGAACCGAAGTGCAGACGGATACCCATGTCAACAACCGGATAGCCAGCCAGAGGGCCCGCTTTCAGCTGTTCCTGGATGCCTTTATCAACGGCTGGGATGTATTCGCCAGGAATTACACCACCTTTGATGTCGTTGATGAACTCGTAACCTTTCGGGTTAGAGCCCGGCTCCAGTGGGTACATGTCGATCACAACGTGACCGTACTGACCGCGACCACCAGACTGCTTAGCGTGTTTACCTTCAATATCGGTAACTTTCGCGCGAATCGCTTCGCGGTAAGCAACCTGAGGTTTACCCACGTTCGCTTCAACGTTGAATTCACGCTTCATACGGTCAACGATGATGTCCAGGTGCAGTTCACCCATACCAGCGATGATGGTCTGGTTAGATTCTTCATCAGTCCATACGCGGAATGATGGGTCTTCTTTCGCCAGACGGCCCAGAGCCAGACCCATTTTTTCCTGGTCAGCTTTGGTTTTTGGTTCAACTGCGATGGAGATTACCGGCTCTGGGAATTCCATACGCTCCAGAATGATCGGGTGATCCGGGTCACACAGGGTGTCACCAGTGGTCACGTCTTTCAGACCGATAGCTGCAGCGATGTCGCCCGCACGAACTTCTTTGATTTCTTCACGTTTGTTAGCGTGCATCTGTACGATACGGCCAAAACGCTCACGCGCCGCTTTCACGGAGTTCAGGATGGTGTCACCGGAGTTAACCACACCAGAGTAAACGCGGAAGAAGGTCAGGTTACCCACGAATGGGTCGGTAGCAATTTTGAACGCCAGTGCAGAGAATGGCTCTTCGTCGCTTGCGTGACGCTCAGCCGGGGTATCTTTACCGTCGTCCAGGATGCCGTTGATCGCAGGAACGTCAACTGGGGATGGCAGGTAGTCAACTACCGCATCCAGCATCGCCTGAACACCTTTGTTCTTGAACGCAGAACCACAGGTTACCAGGATGATTTCGTTGTTCAGAACGCGCTGACGCAGAGCTTTTTTGATCTCTTCTTCAGTCAGTTCTTCACCACCCAGGTATTTCTCCATCAGCTCTTCAGAAGCTTCAGCAGCGGATTCGATCAGGTTCTGGTGCCATTCGTCAGCCAGGTCCTGCATTGCAGCTGGGATATCTTCGTATTCGAAGGTAACGCCCTGGTCTGCATCGTTCCAGTTGATGGCTTTCATTTTCACCAGGTCGATAACGCCGGTGAAGCCTTCTTCAGCACCAATTGCCAGCTGCAGCGGAACAGGGTTCGCGCCCAGACGGGTTTTGATCTGGCCAACAACTTTCAGGAAGTTAGCACCCATACGGTCCATTTTGTTAACGAACGCGATGCGTGGAACTTTATATTTGTTCGCCTGACGCCATACGGTTTCAGACTGTGGCTGAACACCACCAACTGCGCAATAAACCATTACCGCGCCGTCAAGAACACGCATGGAACGTTCTACTTCGATGGTGAAGTCAACGTGCCCTGGGGTGTCGATGATGTTTACGCGATGCGGTTCGTACTGCTTAGCCATACCTGACCAGAATGCAGTAGTCGCTGCGGAGGTGATAGTGATACCACGCTCCTGCTCCTGTTCCATCCAGTCCATGGTGGCTGCGCCGTCATGAACTTCACCGATTTTGTGGTTTACACCGGTGTAGAACAGAATACGTTCGGTAGTAGTGGTTTTACCGGCGTCGATGTGCGCACTGATACCGATGTTACGGTAGCGTGCGATGGGTGTTGTACGAGCCATTTGATTCCTCGTTTATATCTTTAGGCGTTCAGTTAAGTTACCCAGAGCGGGCGGCTTCTCTGAAGCGCCCGCCTGGTGACTAAGACTCCGAAGGGATTACCAACGGTAGTGTGCGAACGCCTTGTTGGCTTCTGCCATACGGTGAACGTCTTCACGTTTCTTAACTGCAGTACCTTTGTTGTCTGCAGCATCAGAAAGTTCGTTCGCCAGACGCAGAGCCATGGATTTATCACCGCGTTTACGAGCAGCTTCAACGATCCAACGCATTGCCAGGGCATTACGACGAACCGGACGAACTTCAACTGGAACCTGATAAGTAGAACCACCAACGCGGCGGGACTTAACTTCTACAGTTGGGCGAACGTTGTCGAGAGCGACTTCGAAAGCTTCCAGTTCATTTTTACCAGAACGCTGAGCCAGGGTCTCCAGCGCGCTGTATACGATTGCTTCTGCAGTAGATTTTTTACCATCTACCATCAGGATATTTACAAATTTTGCCAGCAGTTCTGATCCGAATTTCGGATCTGGAAGAATTTTACGCTGACCAATGACGCGACGACGTGGCATGGGAATACTCCGTTGTTAATTCAGGATTGTCCAAAACTCAAAGAGTTTAGTATGACATTAAGATAAATCAGTTTGGCCTTACTTAACGGAGAACCATTAAGCCTTAGGACGCTTCACGCCGTACTTGGAGCGAGCCTGCTTACGGTCTTTAACACCTGAGCAGTCCAGCGCACCACGAACGGTGTGGTAACGAACACCCGGAAGGTCTTTAACACGACCGCCACGGATCAGGATCACGGAGTGCTCCTGCAGGTTGTGACCTTCACCACCGATGTAGGAAGTCACTTCGAAACCGTTAGTCAAACGCACACGGCATACTTTACGCAGTGCGGAGTTTGGTTTTTTAGGAGTGGTGGTATATACACGAGTACATACACCACGTTTCTGCGGGCAGGCTTCCAGCGCAGGCACGTTGCTTTTCGCAACTTTGCGTGCACGTGGTTTGCGTACCAGCTGGTTAACTGTTGCCATTAAATAGCTCCTGGTTTTAGCTTTTGCTTCGTAAACACGTAATAAAACGACCTCATACAATATGAGGACGCGAAATTTTAGGGCTACGTCGAAAAGGTGTCAAGAAATATACAGCGATCTCAAATCACCAGTTCATTTGACTGGCGTGCGTCACAGTAAGATTGACGAAATCAGTATAGCCAACCACGTCAATTTTGGCTGAAATTTGACCAGAAAGACCCCGCGCATCCAGATCGTCTTTCAGCGCAGAAACTGTTATGGGGGCATTCGTGAGCATTTCAACGAAGCGGCTGCCTTCAAGTGCGGCAAGCACGCCGTCCTGAATCAGAAGCAGGTCATCACCGTCGCGCAGCATACTCAGTAACGCGTCGATATCACATTGCCATGGTGAATGGCTCAGAGTATGGAGCATGGCAGCCTCAGAAAGTCAGAACGGTGTCGTAGTGGGAAAGGTGTTCGCGCAATGCCGCAGAAGACACGACGGTCACATCCAGCACGAAAGGCGTCTTCTCATCCAAACCGCGAGCGGCCAGCGAGTCGGCGCAGACATAAAGGGTTTCAATGTCATACAGCGGCAGCACTTTAAACGTAGCGATGTAATCCCGCGCCAGAATGGCCTGTGGCTGCTGACCCGCCAGAAGCTGAAACACACCGTCCCCTAAAAAGAAGACGCCGATATCTTCGGTCAGCGCGGACGTCGCAAGTAACGCATCCAGCCCTTCGCGGCCAGAAGCGCTCCCGTGCGGCGCAGACGCAAAAACAAATGCCACGCGCTTCATCAGAATTGCACCACTCTGTCGCAGGTGAGCGCCGCCTGTGCCAGCGCGCCCAAACCGCTTAACGAAAAACCGGGCTGCAGGTTAGAACCCGACAAACCAAGACGGGCGGCTTCGGTTGCATCGGTCACGCCGCGGCGCAGTGCCGCCGCCACGCAGATGTGCAGTTCTACGCCCTGCTTTTCGTTTAATGCCTGCCAGCCGCGCACCACATCAAACTCATCGCTCGCCGGCGACGTAAACTGGTTCGCGTTATACACCCCTTCCCGATAGAAGAAGACGCTCGCCAGCTCATGTCCGGCTGCCAGCAGCGCCTGCGCAAACTGCAGCGCGCTGCTTGCCTGCTGAGTCCCGTACGCCGGGCCTGTCACCATTAACGCATAACGCATTACTTGTCTTGTCCCAGGAAATCACCGCTTTTGAACTGGCGAATATAGAGGTAGACCGTGTGCTTGGAGATGTTGAGACGATCGGCCACCTGGTTGATGGCGTCTTTAATATCAAAAATCCCTTTTTCATAGAGATTGAGCACGATCTGGCGATTCTTGGCGTTGTTAGAGACGTTGCGGTCGGCATTCACCTCTTCAATGGTGAACTCAAGCGTCTGCGTGACGAGATCTTCGACGGAAGAGGCAAAGTTAACAGAAGAGCCAACATCCGGCGTTTCTGGTGGAATAAAGGTGCTCATGATCTGCGAGAAAGGCACATCAAGGTTCATGTTGATGCACAGCAGCCCAATTACACGATGCTCGCGGTTTCGAATCGCGATGGTTTCTGATTTCATCAGCACGCCGCTTTTGGCGCGGGTGAAATAGCATTTGGAGACGCTGCTGTCCGCGCCGGTCATGTCATGCAACATACGCAATGCAAGGTCGGTAATTGGCGAGCCAATTTTACGGCCAGTATGCTCACCATTCGCAATGCGGATGGCGGAACACTTCAGATCTTGCAGGGAGTGCAATACGATTTCGCAGTGGGAGCCAATGAGCATCGCTAACCCGTCCACTACCGCTTCATAGGATTTCAGAATATCGAAGTCGGTCTGGTCAAAAGGACGTTGATCCAGCAAATCAAGTTCACTGGTTTCGTTGGTTAAAAGCGACCTGGACATGAAAAAAACACTCCTTTTCAGGAGCCTGTCGTTAGGTTTTCAGGGCAGGCTCATTATCTACACGGACAACTAAATTAATACAGCGTGCCTAACGCTTTCCAGTGTTAATTATATCTGCCCCACAATAAAAAACCGCCGCCTTAAAGGCGGCGGTTTTTTTTCAGCATTACTTCTTAGCAGCAGCGGCTTTATCGTCAGCCGGTGCGTCTGCCTTGGCATCCGCTTTCGGTGCCGGTTTGATGTCCAGCAGCTCTACGTCAAAGACCAGCGTAGAGTTGGCAGGGATCCCCGGAACGCCGGTTTTGCCATAGGCCAGATCCGGTGGGATGACCATCTTGATCTTGCCGCCTTTCTTGATGTTTTTCAGGCCTTCAGTCCAGCCAGGGATCACACCATCCAGACGGAAGGAGAGCGGCTCACCACGGGTGTAAGAGTTATCGAACTCTTTACCGTCGATCAGCGTACCTTTGTAGTTCACGACAATCGTGTCGCTGTCTTTAGGCGCATCGCCGGTGCCTTCTTTCTCAACTTTGTATACCAGGCCAGTCGAAGAGGTTTTCACACCCTTCTCTTTAGCGAAGGCATCGCGGTAGGCTTTGCCTTTCGCTTCGTTGTCTTTAGCGTCCGCGTCCATCTTAGTCTGCGCGGCGCCCTTCACACGCGCTTCGAACGCCTGCAGAGTCTGTTCAATTTCCTGGTCAGACAGCTTGCTCTTATCGGCAAATGCGTCCTGAACGCCTGCGATCAGCTGAGCTTTATCCAGTTTGATGCCCAGTTTCTCTTGTTCTTTCAGAGAGTTTTCCATGTAACGACCCAGAGATGCGCCCAGTGCGTAGGCGGATTTCTGGTCGTCATTTTTGAACGCTGCTTTGCTGTCTGCAGTGGCAGCAGGCTTCGCAGCAGTATCAGCAGCGAATGACAGCGGCGCGTTCAGCGCAACAGCCATCGTCGTCGCCAGCAGCGTTACTTTAAACAGTGATTTCATCCATATCTCCAGGGCCTGGGGACTCTCACCCCAGCGTTAAACGTAAATGAGTGACGTACTATAAAACGTTGCAGAAGAAATCTACAGACAGACACGTCCAATTCTCGCCACTTTTCAGACTATTTTTGTTTAAATAAGTTTCTTGCCAGAGGGATGCGAACTGTACTTAAGGATAAACTCAGTTAAACTGCGCCGCCGCTGGGCCATTATGGCGAATCTGAAATAAACGAGGTGAATGATGAAGGATACAACGATAGAAGCGAGAATGGCTGAGCTGGAAAGCCGCCTGGCTTTTCAGGACATCACCATCGAAGAGCTAAACCAGACCGTGACCGCACATGAGCTCGAAATGGCGAAACTGCGGGATCATATGCGCCTGCTGACGGAAAAGCTGAAGGCTACGCAGCCGTCGAACATCGCCTCTCAGTCAGAAGAGACGCCACCGCCTCATTATTGAGGCGTAAAAAAAGCGGGATAATCCCGCTTTTTTATTTTCCGCATGACGGAATTAGTGGCAGCCGCAGCCGCCGTTACCGCAACCACCTTTACCGTGGCCGTGGTCATGACCATGGTCGTGGCCGTGACCACCGCAGCAGCCGTCGTGGCCGTGATCGTGGTCATGGTCGTGACCGTGCGCACCGTGAACGTGGCCATGAGCCAGCTCTTCTTCGGTCGCCTCGCGGATCGCAACAACTTCTACGTTGAACTTCAGGTTCTGGCCAGCCAGCATGTGGTTGCCGTCAACCACGACGTGGTCATCTTCCACTTCGGTGATTTCAACTGGAACCGGGCCCTGGTCGGTTTCCGCCAGGAAGCGCATGCCAACCTGCAGTTCGTCAACGCCCATGAACACGTCTTTAGGAACGCGCTGAACCAGGTTGTCGTCATACTGACCGTAAGCGTCGTTCGCGCCTACAGCAACGTCAAATTTGTCGCCAACTTCATGACCTTCCAGCGCGTTTTCCAGGCCGGAAATCAGGGAACCGTGACCATGCAGGTAGTCAAGCGGCGCACTCACCGGAGACTCATCAACCAACACACCGTCTTCTGTACGTACCTGATAGGCCAGGCTGACCACCAGGTCTTTTGCTACTTTCATGATATCTCCTGAGCGTGGGAAAATTGCTGGCGCAGATTGTAGCGGAAATCTGCACCTGTGTACCCTTTAGCTTAAAAAAACTCAGGGCATATCGCTAGTCCGGATGAAAAATCCCGATAACTTGCTCTTCTTTGCGAACGTGCTCGCGCGCCTCTTTGTCGGCCTCACGCATCTGGTGACCGCACTTAACACACTCAACAACATCAATATTATTTTCCCGCCACATCGCCAGGGTATCTTGCGCCTGGCAGGTCGGGCATTTTGCACCCGCGATAAAGCGTTTACGTACAGCCATCTTTCGTTACCCTTTATTCAAATTCATCCCAGCCATCGAGCTGGCGTCGTTCCTGCTGCATCTCGCGCTGGAAGATCTCCTCCAGCTCGCGACGGGCTTCCCGCACGCGGGAGATCTGCGCCGTATCGGTATGTACCGGCATCAGCTCGCGCAGCATCCGCATATCCAGCCGGCGGAAGTGCATCTGGGCGCGCTGCGCCTGATGCGGATGCATGCCAAGCGAGATCAGCGCCTTGCGCCCCAGCTCCAGCGCACTGGAGAACGTCTCACGGGAGAAGTGTTTCACACCCGCCTGCAATAATTCGTGAGCTTCAACACGTCCCCGCGCACGCGCCAGAATATGCAGATGCGGGAAATGCTGCTGGCAGAGATCCACCAGCTTCATCGTGTCTTCCGGGTCGTTACAGGTAATGACGATGGACTCTGCCGCCTCTGCCCCCGCCGAGCGCAGTAGCTCGAGCTGGGTCGCGTCGCCGTAATAAACCTTATAGCCATATTTGCGCATCAGGTTGACCGCGCTGATATCCCGCTCCAGCACCGTAATGCGCATTTTGTTCGCCATCAGCAAACGGCCGATTACCTGTCCAAAACGGCCAAAGCCCACCACGATCACCTGGGGCTTATCGTCTTCCACCCACGGCGCTTCGTCTTCATCGTCTGTCGGGTTCAGGCGGCGCGACAGCAGTTTATCCACCAGCTTCATCAGCAGCGGCGTGGTCATCATGGACAGCGTGACCGTTACCAGCAAAAGCGCCATCTGATCGTCTTTAAACAGCTTCTGGGAGGAGGCGGTAGAAAACAACACAAACGCGAACTCGCCTCCCTGGCTCAACACGCTCGCAAACTGCATGCGCTCCGAACTGCGCAGGCCGTATATGCGCGCCATAACGTACAGCACCAGCGTTTTCACCGCCACCAGGATAGCGACGCTCACCACAACCCACAGGAGATGGGTATAGAGCACGCCAAGATTGAGCGCCATCCCCACCGAAATAAAGAACAACCCCAACAGCAACCCTTTGAAGGGATCGATGGCAATTTCCAGCTCGTGGCGGTATTCACTTTCCGCCAGCAGCACCCCGGCGATAAAGGTCCCGAGCGCCATCGACAGCCCCAGCGCGTCCATAAACAATGCCGACCCCAGCACCAGCAGCAGCGTCGCGGCGGTAAACACCTCGCGCACGCCGGACGCGGCAATAAAGCGGAACACCGGACGTAACAGGAAACGTCCGCCAATCAGCATCCCCGCGAAGGCCAGCACCTTCATGGCGATTTTCGCCCAGTCGAAGTGGTCGTCGCCGGAGCCCGCCAGCAGCGGCACCAGCGCCAGCGCCGGGATGACCGCCAAATCCTGGAACAGCAGCACCGAAAAACCCAGCTGACCGGCTTCGTTACGGTTCATCCCCTTGTCGCGCATCAGCTGCAGGGCCATCGCCGTCGACGACATCGCAAGGCCTATTCCGCCGATCACCGCCGCCTGCCAGGAGAAATTCGTCAGCATTAACAGGCCACCCAGAATCGCGGCGCTGAGCAACACCTGCGCGGCACCTACGCCAAAGATGGAGCGTCGGAGCTGCCACAATTTTGAAGGGTTCAGCTCAAGGCCAATGATGAACATCAGGAACACCACGCCCAGCTCGGAGAAGTGGAGTATTTCATCCACATCGCTGATGAATCCCAGTCCCCAGGGGCCAATGGCGATCCCCGCCAGCAGATACCCCAGCACCGCCCCGATGCCGATACGGGCGGCAAGCGGCACCGCGACGACGGCCGCAAATAAAAACAGCACCCCGGCGAGGAGCAAATTCGATCCTTCCATTAACGCCCTCCTGCCGGAATCGGTGACGCCAGCCATTCACCGTAGGCTCTGGCGTGGCTGGCCAGCTCTTTCGGATCCTGACGACGGGCCCAGTAGACAATAATCGGGCTCATCCAGTGCATACGGCACATGGCCGCCGTCAGCTCAAAAGGCCGCAGAATGTCGCTCATCGGATAGCCGTTCAGCCCGTCGTGGCGGTAGGCGCTTTCGGGTTCACCGGTCGTAATCACACTACGCCAGTACTTTCCCGCCAGCTGGTTGCCCCCCACCCCGCTGGAGAAGCCCCGGCTAAGCACGCGGTCCAGCCACTCTTTGAGCAGCGCCGGACAGCTGTAGGTATAAAGCGGATGCTGGAACACAATCACGTCATGCTGACGCAGCAGTTCCTGCTCGTAAGGAATATCAATAAAGAAATCAGGATAGTGCGCGTAGAGATCGTGCACCGTCACGTTGCTGAGCTGAGTAGCCGGCTTAAGCAGCACCCGGTTTGCCACCGAGTCCTGAGATTCCGGATGGGCATACAGCAGCAGCACTTTTGCTGTCTGAGACATCATTCCCCTCCCGGTCTTGTTTCTGTTTTTGTGTATCGTCGCTGTTTTGGGCTACCATGGCGGCCCGGTGCGGAAAATGGCCCACACCTTACATTATCATAATGACAAATTAACATAGTCGGAACATACGGCGCTTCTATGATTGTTTTCTCCTCGTTACAAATTCGTCGCGGCGTGCGCGTCCTGCTGGATAACGCCACTGCTACCATCAACCCAGGCCAAAAAGTGGGTCTGGTCGGCAAAAACGGCTGTGGTAAATCCACGCTGCTGGCGTTGCTGAAAAACGAGATTAGCGCGGATGGCGGTAACTTCACCTTCCCGGGGAACTGGCAGCTCGCCTGGGTGAACCAGGAGACGCCCGCCCTGAGCGAACCGGCACTCGACTATGTTATTGATGGCGACCGGGAATACCGCAAGCTCGAGGCGGAACTTAACGCCGCTAACGAGCGCAACGACGGCCACGCCATCGCCACCGTTCACGGCAAGCTGGACGCCATTGACGCGTGGACCATTCGCTCCCGCGCCTCCAGCCTGCTGCATGGCCTGGGCTTCAGCAACGAACAGCTGGAACGCCCGGTCAGCGACTTCTCCGGTGGCTGGCGCATGCGCCTCAACCTGGCGCAGGCGCTCATCTGCCGCTCTGACCTGCTGCTGCTCGATGAACCGACTAACCACCTCGATCTCGATGCGGTTATTTGGCTGGAGAAGTGGCTCAAGAGCTATCAGGGCACTCTGATTCTGATCTCCCATGACCGCGACTTCCTTGACCCGGTGGTGGATAAAATCATTCATATCGAACAGCAAACGATGTTCGAGTACACCGGCAACTACAGCTCCTTCGAGCGCCAGCGCGCGACGCGTCTTGCCCAGCAGCAGTCCATGTACGAAAGCCAGCAGCAGCGCGTGGCGCACCTGCAAAGCTTTGTGGATCGCTTCAAGGCCAAGGCGTCAAAGGCGAAGCAGGCCCAGAGTCGCATCAAGATGCTGGAGCGCATGGAGATGATCGCCCCGGCGCACGTCGACAACCCGTTCCACTTCAGCTTCCGGGTCCCGGAAAGCCTGCCAAATCCCCTGCTGAAAATGGAAAAGGTCAGCGCGGGTTATGCCGACCGCATTATTCTCGACTCCATCAAGCTCAACCTGGTGCCGGGTTCACGTATTGGTCTGCTCGGGCGCAACGGTGCCGGTAAATCCACGCTGATCAAACTGCTGGCGGGCGAGCTTAATCCGGTCAACGGTGAAATCGTCCTGGCGAAGGGCATCAAGCTGGGTTACTTCGCCCAGCATCAGCTGGAATTTTTACGCGCGGATGAATCCCCGATTCAGCACCTCGCGCGTCTGGCGCCGCAGGAGATGGAGCAGAAGCTGCGCGACTATCTCGGCGGCTTCGGCTTCCAGGGCGATAAGGTCACCGAAAACACCGAGCGCTTCTCCGGCGGCGAAAAGGCCCGTCTGGTGCTGGCGCTGATCGTCTGGCAGCGCCCGAACCTGCTGCTGCTCGATGAACCGACCAACCACCTGGATCTCGACATGCGTCAGGCGCTGACCGAAGCGCTGATTGAATTCGAAGGGGCGCTGGTTGTCGTTTCGCACGATCGTCACCTGATCCGCTCCACCACGGACGATCTCTACTTAGTGCACGACGGCAAAGTCGAACCGTTCGACGGCGATCTGGAAGACTACCAGCAGTGGCTGACGGACGTGCAGAAGCAGGAAAACCAGCCGGAGGAGTCGGCGAAAGACAACGCCAACAGCGCGCAGGCACGTAAAGACCAGAAGCGCCGTGAAGCGGAGCTGCGCACCCAGACTCAGCCGCTGCGTAAAGAGATTGCCCGTCTCGAAAAAGAGATGGAAAAGCTCAACGCCACGCTTGCTACCGTTGAAGAGAAGCTCGGCGACAGCGGTCTGTATGACCAGAGCCGTAAAGCCGAACTGACGGACTGCCTGCAAACCCAGGCGAAGACCAAATCCAGCCTTGAAGAGTGTGAGATGGCGTGGCTGGACGCGCAGGAACAGCTGGAAGCGATGCTGCAGGCTGACTGATACCGGGAGGGCTATGAGTTTCGATAACACGAGCGAGATTACATTCCGCAAGCTCAGCATCTTCATGACGTTTATGGAGAAGGGGAATATCGCGCGTACCGCCGAAACTCTGGGCCTGAGCGGCGTCAGCGTTCACCGTGCGCTGCACACGCTGGAAGAGAACGTGCGCTGTCCGCTCTTTACCCATAAGGGGCGCAACCTGATTGCTCTCCCTTCCGCCTGGACCTTACTGGAATATTGTCAGGAAGTGATGCAGGTGATGGAGCGCGGGCTGGAAGCGTCGCGCAAAATTGCCGGGATCGGCCAGGGGCGGCTGCGAGTCGGAACGCTCTACTCGCTCACCCTGGAAACCGTGCCGCGTCTGATCATGGGCATGAAGCTACGTCGTCCGGATCTGGAAATGGATCTGACGATGGGCTCCAACGAAACCCTGCTGCACATGCTGGATGAAGGCTCTTTGGACGCCATTCTTATCTCCATTTCCGAGAGCGATATCGACCGTAACAGCCTGGAAGTGCTCCCGCTGTTCCATGACGACATCTTCCTTGCCGCACCGGCCTCCGCGACGCTCAATACCCGCGGCCCGGCCGATCTGCGCGACTATAAAGATCGGAAATTTGTCTCTCTTGCGGAAGGGTTCGCCACCTATGCAGGCTTCCAGGAGGCGTTTCATATCGCCGGGTTCGAGCCGGAGATTGTTACCCGGGTGAATGACATTTTCTCCATGCTCAGTCTGGTGCAGGCGGGAGTGGGCTTTACGCTGATGCCGGGCAGGATGAAAAAGGTCTATGAGAATTCCGTGCAGCTCCTGAAGCTTGCCGAGCCGTACCAGATGCAACAGCTGATCGCCATCGTCTTTGCCCGCAACCGCGAGCAGGATCCAAGCCTGCGGGCGCTGGCCGCCGAAGGGCGGATGTATGCCCGCAGTTTGCAGGATAGTGCCTGATGTTATTGCCCGGTGGCGCTACGCTTACCGGGCCTACAGTCCGTAGTAGGCCCGGTAAGGCGCAGCCGCCACCGTGCTAAACCATCACGCACGGAGTCGCTTCGCCAGATGTACCGCCACGTCCACCCCGCTGCGCTCCAGTGAAATCGTCTCTCCTTCCCACGGCGCCTGACGCGTCAGGCAGGTCAGTACGCCGCCGGGGGGCATCTCGATCGCCAGCCGGGCTTCGCGTTCATTCGCTGAAATCATCGCCTCCTGCCAGCGCACCGTACGCGCCATGTTCATCGCCAGATCGTCGGCGATCTTTTCCGGCTGCCACAACACGCGCCCGGTGCTGCCGCTCAGGTAGGCGCAGCGTGGGCGTGAAAGCGTGACCGATTCAAACGCCGTTGCCAGCTTTTGCGCGGGTGCTGTCAGCAGTTCGCAGTGCGACGGCACGCTGACCGCCAGCCGTTTGGCCTTGCTCGCCCCTTTCGCCAGCGCGCGCGACGCCGCCTCCGCCATCCCTTCATCGGTTCCGGCAATCACGATCTGCGTTTCGGCATTCAGGTTGGCAATGTAGGTCCCGGTGCCCTGGATAAGGTCTTCCACCTGCGGCAGAGTGAGCCCCATAATTGCCGTCAGGCCGTAGCCGTGCGGATACGCCTGCTCCATCAGATCGCCACGCAGCGCCACCAGCTTCAGCGCATCCGTGAAGTCCAGCGCGCCTGCAATGACCGCCGCCGGATAAGCGCCGATGGACAGCCCGCTGACGATATCCGGCGCCACGCCGCGCCGTTCCAGCTCGCGCGCCCAGGCCACGCCTGCAATTAGCAGGCAAAGCTGAACCGCGCGGGTATGGCTTAACGCGTCTGCGCTATCCAGCGTATCCACTTCGGTGCCAAGCACCTCACGCGCCTGAGCCAGTTCCGTTCCCGGCAGGTTTTGCAGCATGCCTTCGTGCTGCGTGCCCTGCCCCGGAAAGGTAAACACTATTTTCATCACTCCTCCCTGCGCCACGGATCCGCTACCAGGCGCGGTCCTCGGCGGGTTTTCAGCAGCGTTTTGCCGTCGCGCAACCACTCCGCCAGCGCGAAACCGCCCTCGGGCGTATCGACCTGCGTATCCACCCGGCACAATGCGCGGCTCAGCTGCGACTGCCATGCGGTAAAAGCATCGGGGGAAATTGGCTGCGGCACGCGGATTAGCAGATCGAGATCGCTTTCGGCATGAATAACCGGAATACCGGTCGCCAGCGCGTAGCCGGTGCTGCCGGTAATGCCCCACGTCCACGACCACGCCTGCTGAGAAAGCTGAAGCGCCACCTGAACGGGTGGCTGGGTGACAAACGGCGAGCGCAGCAGATCGGCGGTTGCGCACAGGTCTTCCGGTGATACCACACGCCGCACGTTTTCGGGCTTCACCCATCCGGCCGCCCGCTGGTCGCGACGTAAACCGCGCACGCCAACGGGGATCCGGCCTTCACTGTCAACATCACGCCGCACCACCACCGGCAGGCCGGTATGCCAGGCGGCCTCCACCCAGGATTCAGTGATGCCTTCCAGCGCATCGCGGGAAGTAAGCCAGATAAGGTCGTGCGGGCGTAATGGGATGGTCATGGTTACATTCCTGAAGTTAGCGAGATAAACAGCGGCAGCGACAGGATACACAGGACGGAGCTTAACAGCAGCACGGCTTCTGCATCCGGCGACTGCACGCCAAAGCGGTTACCGAACACGACGCCGAAGAAGCCCGCAGACAGCGCAATCATCAGGATAGCGGTGATCGCCACGGAGCCGTGCAGACCAAAGATCAAGACGATACCCCAGGCAATGGCTGGCTGAATCAGCAGCTTGGCGATCGTGGAGGTGATGACCATGGTATTAATCTGCAGCTTACGGGCAGAGAGGATCACCCCGGTCAGGAACAGCGCTGCAGCGGTCGCGGACAGCCCCAGCGGTTTGATCGCCGCCAGCACCAGCTCCGGCATTTTGATGCCGATGGCGGACAAAATCACGCCCAGCAGCGGGCCCATCACGATCGGTTTTTTAATGGAACGCCACATCAGCACCGGCAGCATCGAGAGCGTTGAGCCGGAGCTATTGCCTTCAGCGCGCGCTTTTTCACGCTCCAGAATGAGCAGGCAGAACGGGGTCATCAGCACCGAACCGCAGGCGATGGAGACCGCGACGGAGAGCGACGTAGAGGAACCTTCGCCCAGCACGCTGCCCAGAATCGGCAGACCCAGCGCTGCATAGTTGGGCAGCGCGACGGTGAGCGTCAGCACGGCCGCATCCTGTGGCGATTTCTTAAAGACGCCGGTGGCGAGGAAATAGATGACCGCATAGGTGATCCACATCGCCAGCGTCAGCACCAGGATCAGCGGCGACTGGGCAACGATGCCGGTCCACGGGGTTTGCACGGTAGCGCTGAACAGCGCGGCAGGGAGTGCAAAATCCATTACGAAGATATTAAGCAGGGAAACATTTTTGTTATCGACCATCTTTGCCTTGCCGGCCCAGAATCCCAGCAGCATGATGACGAAAATCGGTGCAAGAGCATGAACAATTACGTAAGTCATAAATCACCTGTAGTAAAAAAGTTTTAGCACTGGCGCGATGATTATTATTTTCAGGATGCAGGTTCCCGCGTGGGCGCTGTCACGCGCCCACGGGTTGATGCATCTGGCAGGTCTCTTTTTACTTACCAGCTGGCTCGCATACGTTCGCGTACGAGCGCCGAGCTGCGGCGATTGTCAGCACCCAGACGGTTTTTCAACGTGGTGTCCTGACGAGCGTCACTGATGGCCTGTTGCAGGGTGGATTTCACCAGCGTCAGATCGTTATCGGAGGGGGCATCCGGGTTGCTGATATCCAGCAGGTTAGAGAGCAGCCCCAGCGTGGCGTAGTTGCTGATGTCGTAGGCCATTGGCGGAATGGTCGCCGCCAGTTTTTCCAGCGCCTCGACGGTACGCAGCGTGATGCGCGCCGCAGACTCTTTGCCCATCGCGTGGATCAGCACGCCTTTGTCGTTAAAGGCGATCAGACGGTTAGCCTGGTAGCCGTGCGCCAGGAACGCGCCGGACATCGCCTTGCCGACGATAAGCCCAATCACCGGGTGACCGGCCAGGCGGGCATTCGCATAGGCTGCTGCCGCACCGGCCAGCGCCTGATGAATCCCAAACGCCTCTTCGCGTCGGCCATAGGCCTGGCTTGGGACGTCGATCACCGCCACAATCGGGCGCTTCACGGGTTTGTCAGCATCCGCCGCGACGGTTTCACTGACCACTTTCGCCAGGGTCCAGCCTTCCAGCAGCCCCACTTCCCCTTTCGCCGCACGCGGGAAGTGGTTGTTGGCATCCGGCACCACGGCAACAAAGCGCACCGCCTCGCCGTTCAGCTCGCCGTCTGCCGCCTGGACGGACGGGCATAGCCCCTCGATACGTTTGGCGTTCGGGGCGAGGATGTCCAGCCAGCGTTCGCCACGGCTTATTGCGTTACTCATCATTTCACCTCCCGGGCAAAAAGCGCGTTAATCTGTTCGGCATCAGCCTGTTTGCGGGTGTCGAAATTCGTCAGACGGTTCAGGTAATCGTCGTAGTTATCGGTGCGATGTTTCGCGGGAACGCCTTTAGCAATCGCGTCGTTCATCGCCTGTTTCACCGCGTTGATACCGTCGCCGACGAGCGCATCCACCAGCCCGCTTTGATAGCGCACTTCACCGCCGGTCATGCTCCAGATAAACGGACGATCGCGGGAGTCGTACTCCTCAATGCCCGCCTCCTGTTCGATAACCTGCGGGCCGTTGAGGCCAAGACGCGCTTCGCGGGTCACGATCAGGTAGCTGCAGAGCGCCGCCGCGATGGACATCCCACCGAAGCAGCCCACGGTTCCGGCCACAATGCCAATAACCGGCGTGTAGCGACGCAGGTCCACAATCGCCGCGTGAATATCGGCAATCGCCGCCAGGCCGAGGTTCGCCTCCTGCAGACGCACGCCGCCGGTTTCGAGGCACAGTACCGCCTGAGTCGGAATGCCGTTGCGGTTATCCTCCGCCGCCAGCTCCAGCGCCGCCGCCATTTTGGCGCCGGACACTTCGCCCATGCTGCCGCCCTGGAACGCGCCTTCAATCGCCACGACGACGGCAGGCTTGCCGTTGATGGTGCCCTTCGCTACCACCATGCCGTCGTCCGCCTGCGGCACAATGCCCTGTGGTCCCAGCCACGGAGAGATAATGCCTTCAAACGGATCCAGCAGTTCGCGGTAGCTGCCCTCATCGAGCAGGGCCTGCGCGCGCTGGCGCGCTTTCAGTTCGATAAAGCTGCTGTCATCACGCATGGCTCACCCCCTCAAAAACCTGTTCGATGCGAATGCGCGCCACGCCCGGCGTCGCGCCGAAGTCGTGGATGGTCAGCTTCCCTGCGGGCAGGCTGCTGACGGTTTGCAGACGGTTGAACAGCGCCTCCCAGCGCCCCCGGCTGTTGTCCACGGAGGTGGTGATATCAATGGTTAACGTCTGGCCCGGTTCGGCGGTGAAGAGCACCTCCATATCCCCGGAACCGACTACCCCTGCCAGCGCCCTGCCGCTTAACGTGCGGCTGGCTGGCACGGTCAATGTGATTTTTTCCATAACATCCTCTTAATGCTTTGAATTTGGCGTTTCGATGCGGTCGAGAAACAGCGTGGCGGCAAGCAGGTCGGCAGCGCCGCCCGGTGAGGCGTTGAGCGCCAGCATCTGACGGTCTAACCTCGCCAGCGCCTGCTGGCCCGCAGGCGTTGCGCTGCCGCCGGCATTCAGCACCGCACGGGCGCCGTCCTGCATAGCATCAAGCCCTTCCATTCCGGCACGTGACAGCACGCAGGTGTCGGTGAGTGAGGTCATGATGGCCATCAGCGCGTCGAGCCTGGCGTGCGTTTCGCTGCTGCCGTTGAGGCGGCTCAGACGAAGCTGCGGCAGCGCGCGCTGCATAACGTGCGGGAACGCCTGCTGCGCCTCTTCACGCGCGCCCGGCACGCGGTAACGGTGCGTGGCGCGCAGGCCTTTACTGAACACCTTCGGCGCCGCGTCGTCCGGCAGTCTCGCCAGCTGTGCGGCGGTGCGGGCGACGTCTTGCGCCCTGGCATCACCGCCGAGCATCGCCACCGCGCTGACCAGCAGCCCCAGCGCCCAAATCGCGCCGCGATGGGTGTTTACGCCACCGGTTGCGGCCATCATCTGCTGCTCGCCTTCGCGACCGAGTCGCCCGACGGTTTGCCGAAGTGCGATATCTGCCGGGCGCTGCCAGCTTTGCAGCGCCAGTGCCTGAAACGTGGAGGTCAGGCTGTGCGCGGAGCACTCCATCAGCGCAAGGGATAAATCGTGGTGCGCGCCGTTCCCCCGACTGTCCACCAGACCGGGTTTCGGGCTTAAACGTGCTTCGTCAATCAGACACTGCGTGGCGGTTCGCGCCAGCCATTCGGCACCGCCTTCAACCTGAATCTGGGGGAGAAGTTTCATTACCAGCTCCGGAATTTCGCAGGTGGGTTATAGAGACCGCCGGACCATTCCACGAGATCAGACACGCTGCCTGCCGCCAGCAGAGAGCGGGTGGCATCAGTGCGGCGAATCCCCATATCTTCCGGATAGAGCACCTTGCCGCTCTGACGCAGTTCCGCCACGCGTTTGGCATCCACGCCCAGACCGATGTCGGTGATCCCCGCGACGGCGGCGACCATGGCGCGACGCTCTTCCAGATCTTTCGCCCGATAGAGGTAGGCAATCCCCTCTTCCGTCAGCACGTGGGTGACGTCATCGCCGTAGATCATCACCGGCGCCAGCGGCATACCGGAGGCTTTCGCCACGTCAACGGCATCGAGTTTTTCCACGAAGGTCGGCTTCACGCCCGCCTGGAAGGTTTCCACCATCTGCACGACGAGTTTTTTGCCGCGCTGCATTGGGTCAGGTTCGGTGATCATGTTCAGCCAGGCTGGCGTGGCGTGGCGACGACCGTGCGGGTCGTGACCCATGTTTGGCGCACCGCCGAAGCCGGACAGACGACCACGGGTCACGGTTGAGGAGTTGGCGTAGCCGTCCACCTGCAGCGTAGAGCCGATGAACATATCCACCGCGTACTGACCTGCCAGCTGGCAGAACGCGCGGTTGGAGCGCATGGAGCCGTCGGCACCGGTAAAGAAGACGTCCGGACGCGCGCGGATGTACTCTTCCATCCCCAGCTCGCCGCCGAAGCAGTGCACGCTCTCGACCCAGCCGCTTTCAATAGCCGGGATCAGCGTCGGATGCGGGTTCAGCGTCCAGTGTTTACAGATTTTGCCTTTAAGGCCGAGCTGTTCACCGTAGGTAGGCAGCAGCAGCTCAATCGCCGCAGTGTTAAAGCCGATCCCGTGGTTCAGGGACTGCACCTGGTGTTCCGCATAAATACCCTTGATGGCCATCATCGCCATCAGGATGTGTTCCTGTTTAATCAGGCGCGGGTCGCGGGTAAACAGCGGTTCGATAAAGAACGGCTTATCGGCCACCACCACAAAGTCAATCCACGAACCCGGAATGTCCACGCGCGGCAGGTCACACTCGTCATCCACCAGCTCGTTCACCTGCGCGATGACGATGCCGTCATGGAACGCGGCGGCTTCCACCAGCGCCGGGGTATCTTCGGTGCTCGCCCCGGTATAGAGGTTGCCTTTGCGGTCAGCTTTAAAGCCAGCAATCAGCGCCACGTTGGGCGACAGGTCGACGTAGAGACGGGAGTAGAGTTCGATGTAGGTGTGAATCGCGCCGATTTCGAGCTGACCATCCTCCAGCAGTTGGGAGATGCGCAGGCTCTGCGTCCCGGAGAAGGAGAAATCCAGCTTGCGGGCGATGCCTTTCTCAAAGATATCCAAATGTTCGCTACGGCCAACGCTCGGCATGATCATATGCAGGTCGTGGACGATCTGCGGGTTCACTTCGGCCAGCGAGCGGGAAAGGAAATCGGCCTGCTTCTGGTTGTTACCTTCCAGCACGACCTTGTCGCCTGGCGCGATCAGTTTTTCCAGCATGGCGACGAGATCGCCGGTTGGCAGTACCTTGCCCTGCACCGGTACGGAGGCCAGACGACGCGCTTTTTCGCTGCGTCGCGTGTTCCATTGCCGGGTGGGTGTTTGCCCAGATAACATTATTAACCTCCTGATTCAGCTAATCATTTTGATTTGCTTAACGTTGAGTAGAGTGTGCGCTCTGGTGAGAAAGGCATCAATTAAGCGTAGAGCTGAATCATTAGCCTGAGAGTAATAATCAAGGTAAATATTTGTGATCGGGATCAGTTCATGTTTCGGAAAACCAGGCTAAACGGGGTACAATTCGGAAAGTATCGTTAATTTCCGACAAGAATCAGCATCGCGCTTATGACCCAAATCATTCCATCAGGCTTCGAGATTGCAGCCGAAGACAGCACTGAGTTCGTGCCTATGCGCGGCGTCGCCAATCGCCATTTGCAGACCATGCTGCCGCGACTGATCCGCCGCAAGGTTCAGTTCACCCCACACTGGCAGCGGCTAGATCTGCCAGACGGTGACTTTCTGGATCTCGCCTGGAGCGAAGCGCCGGATCAGGCTCGACATAAGCCGCGGCTGGTGGTTTTTCACGGTCTGGAAGGCAGCCTGCACAGCCCGTATGCACACGGGCTCATTGAGGCGGCCAAAGCGCGCGGCTGGCTCGGCGTGGTGATGCATTTTCGCGGCTGCAGCGGCGAGCCGAACCGGCAGAAGCGTATCTATCACTCGGGTGAAACAGAAGACGGCACGTGGTTTTTACACTGGCTGCGGGACAACTTTGGCACCGTGCCCACCGCGGCCGTAGGCTACTCGTTGGGCGGAAATATGCTGGCCTGCCTGTTAGCTAAAGAAGGGGAAAGCGTCCCGCTGGATGCCGCCGTCATCGTCTCCGCCCCGTTCATGCTGGAGCAGTGCAGCTACCACATGGATAAAGGCTTTTCCCGCGTCTATCAGCGCTACCTGCTCAACCTGCTGAAGGCCAACGCGGCGCGTAAGCTGAAGGCCTACCCGGACACCCTCCCGGTCAGCCTGCGCCAGCTGAAAAAAGTGCGCCGCATACGCGAATTCGACGATCTGATCACCGCGAAAATTCACGGTTTCGCCGATGCGATTGACTATTATCGTCAATGCAGCGCCATGCCGCTGCTCAGCAAGATCACGCAGCCGACGCTGATCATTCATGCCAAAGATGACCCTTTTATGGATCATCACTCGATTCCCGCTCAGGAATTCCTGCCCGACAACGTTCACTATCAGTTGACCGAGCACGGCGGCCACGTCGGGTTTATCGGCGGCACGCTGCGTCGCCCGAAAATGTGGCTTGAGGCGCGTATTCCTGACTGGCTAACCCCTTATCTGGACGGTGCAACATGATTATTCCCTGGCAGGATCTGGCTCCCGAAACGCTCGATAATCTGATTGAAAGCTTTGTATTACGCGAAGGCACCGATTATGGTGAACAGGAACGCTCGCTTGAGCAAAAGGTCAACGATGTAAAGCGCCAGCTGAAAAGCGGCGACGTGGTGCTGGTGTGGTCAGAACTGCATGAGACGGTCAATATCATGCCCCGCAACGCGTTTCACGGCTGATCTTCCACCCTTTTCAGTCAGGGAGTTGCTATGTCTGCCAGACATCCGGTTATTGCCGTTACGGGGTCAAGTGGTGCGGGAACCACCACCACCAGCCTCGCATTTCGCAAGATTTTCGCCCAGCTGAATCTCCGTGCGGCGGAGGTCGAAGGCGACAGCTTTCACCGCTACACGCGCCCGGAGATGGACATGGCCATCCGTAAGGCGCGCGATCTGGGTAAACACATCAGCTACTTCGGTCCGGAAGCCAATGACTTCGGCCTGCTGGAACAAACCTTTATTGAGTACGGCCAGAGCGGTAAAGGGCAGTCCCGCAAGTATCTGCATACCTATGATGAAGCCGTTCCCTGGAATCAGGTGCCTGGCACCTTTACCCCCTGGCAGCCCCTGCCGGAACCTACCGACGTGCTGTTCTACGAAGGATTACACGGCGGCGTGGTCACGCCGCAGCACGATGTGGCGCGCCACGTGGATCTGCTGGTTGGCGTGGTGCCTATCGTTAACCTGGAGTGGATCCAGAAGCTGACGCGTGACATGAGCGAGCGCGGCCACTCGCGCGAAGCAGTGATGGATTCGGTGGTGCGCTCCATGGAAGACTACATCAACTTCCTGACGCCGCAGTTTTCCCGCACCCATATCAACTTCCAGCGCGTGCCGACGGTGGACACCTCCAACCCGTTCGCGGCCAAAAGTATCCCATCCCTGGATGAGAGCTTTGTGGTGATCCATTTCCGCAATCTCGAAGGCATCGACTACCCCTGGCTGCTGGCGATGCTGCAGGGCTCGTTTATTTCTCACATGAATACATTAGTCGTACCGGGCGGAAAAATGGGGCTGGCGATGGAGCTCATCATGACGCCGCTGGTGGAGCGACTGATGGAAGGGAAACAGATCGCGTGAGTTTTTTGCCCGGTGGCGCTGCGCTTACCGGGCCTACGGTCGTGCTTTTGTAGGGCGGGTCAGCGAAGCGCCACCCGCCAAAACATTAAGCCTCGATCACTTCATACGAATGGGTGATTTTTACCGCTTTCTCCAGCATTAACGCGACAGAGCAGTACTTCTCCGCAGACAGGTCCACCGCACGTGAAACCGCCGCGTCTTTCAGTTCTTTACCGGTGACCACAAAGTGCAGATTGATGTGGGTGAACAGGCGTGGCGCCTCTTCGCGGCGTTCTGACGTGAGTTTGACCTCACAATCCGTCACGTCATGACGGCCTTTTTGCAGAATCGACACCACGTCAATGGCGCTGCATCCCCCTGCCGCCATCAGCACCATTTCCATTGGGCTGGGCGCTTTATCGCCGGAGTTACCATCCATCAAAATCTGATGTCCTGACGCGGACTCGCCCAGGAACGTTAAACCTTCAACCCACTTCACGCGCGCTTGCATATTCTTAAACTCCAACGTTGCATTTTTGGTGACAGATTACGCGTGCGTTACATTTCTCGCAATGGAAGGCGACCTGCATCATGCTGAAGCGAGACACCAGGAGACACGCGGCGAAAGCTATGCTAAAACACTCAGGATGCTACAGTAATACATTGACGTTACACATGTATGCAGAGGACATCAAACTTTACTGGCTGCGAAACGTTACGGTAGCCGACTTCCCAGGGTATGGGTAAGAATTCGATTGCAACCCCAGAGTCCGGATGCATCTGATGACTCTGGTGACAGCTTATAACAGAGGATAACAGCGCATGGTGCTTGGCAAACCGCAAACAGACCCGACTCTCGAATGGTTCTTGTCTCATTGCCACATTCATAAGTACCCATCAAAGAGCACGCTGATTCACCAGGGTGAAAAAGCGGAAACGTTGTATTACATCGTTAAAGGCTCGGTGGCAGTGCTGATCAAAGATGAAGAAGGGAAAGAGATGATCCTTTCTTATCTGAACCAGGGCGATTTCATCGGTGAACTGGGCCTGTTTGAAGAGGGCCAGGAACGTAGCGCCTGGGTTCGTGCAAAGACAGCATGTGAAGTGGCTGAAATTTCTTACAAGAAGTTCCGTCAGCTGATTCAGGTTAACCCTGACATTCTGATGCGTCTCTCTTCCCAAATGGCACGCCGTCTGCAAGTGACCTCTGAGAAGGTAGGTAACCTCGCCTTCCTGGACGTAACCGGTCGTATCGCGCAGACGCTGCTGAACCTGGCGAAACAGCCGGACGCCATGACCCACCCGGACGGCATGCAAATTAAAATTACCCGTCAGGAA
This sequence comes from Enterobacter cloacae complex sp. IR5422, assembly GCF_049238165.1. Taxonomy (NCBI): domain Bacteria; kingdom Pseudomonadati; phylum Pseudomonadota; class Gammaproteobacteria; order Enterobacterales; family Enterobacteriaceae; genus Enterobacter; species Enterobacter cloacae complex sp. IR5422. Next base: position 24,167 of record NZ_JBMKHT010000006.1, read on the forward strand.
ATTGGTCAGATCGTCGGTTGCTCCCGTGAAACAGTGGGTCGTATCCTGAAAATGCTCGAAGATCAAAACCTGATCTCCGCCCACGGTAAAACCATCGTGGTCTACGGAACGCGTTAATTCCGCTTAAACGGCGTGCCATCGCAAGGTGTCACGCCGTTTTTGTCTCTACTCCTCATGTGGCGCAGGCTGATCTATCACCCGGAAGTTAACTACGCACTGCGACAAACGCTGGTGTTGTGTCTACCCGTGGCCATCGGCCTGATCCTCGGACACCTTCAGCAAGGCCTGCTCTTTTCCCTCGTGCCCGCCTGCTGCAACATTGCTGGCCTGGACACACCGCATAAGCGCTTTTTCAAACGACTGATCGTGGGCGGCTGCCTGTTTGCTGGCTGTAGCCTTGCCGTACAGCTTTTACTGGCCCGGGATATCCCGCTGCCGCTGATCCTGACGGTGCTGGCGATGACGCTCGGCGTCACGGCGGAAATCAGCTCGCTGCACGCCCGCCTGCTACCCGCCTCGCTGATTGCGGCCATCTTCACGCTGAGCCTCGCCGGGAATATGCCGGTGTGGGAGCCGCTACTGATCTACGCGCTGGGGACACTGTGGTACGGGCTGTTTAACTGGTTCTGGTTCTGGCTGTGGCGGGAACAGCCGCTGCGCGAATCCCTGAGCCTGCTCTATGTGCAGTTGGCGGAATACTGCGAAGCCAAATATACCCTGCTCACCCAGCATACCGATCCGGAAAAAGCCTTACCGCCGCTGCTGACGCGCCAGCAGAAGGTGGTGGATCTGATAAGCCAGTGCTATCAGCAGCTGCATATGCTCGCCGCCAATAAGAACCACGAATACAAACGGCTGCTGCGCACCTTCCAGGTAGGCCTGGATCTGCAGGAGCATATCTCCGTTAGCCTGCACCACCCGCAGGAGGTGCAAAAGCTGGTTGAGCGCAGCCACGCCGAAGCGGTGATCCGCTGGAACGCGCAGACCGTCTCGGCACGCCTGCGCGTGCTGGCTGACGATATTCTCTACCACCGCTATCCCACGCGCTTTAACATGGAAAAACAGCTCGGCGCGCTGGAGAAAATCGCCCGTCAGCATCCGGATAATCCGGTCGGCCAGTTTGCCGCCTGGCACTTCAGCCGCATCGCCCGCGTGCTGCGCACCCAGCGCCCGCTTTATTCCCGCGACCTGATGGCGGATAAACAAAAACGGCTTCCCCTGTTGCCCGCGCTCAAAAGCTATCTGTCTCTCAAATCGTCCGCCCTGCGCAATGCCGCACGAATTAGCGTGATGCTCAGTATCGCCAGCCTGATGGGCATGGCACTGCATCTGCCGAAGCCCTACTGGATCTTAATGACCGTGCTGTTCGTCACCCAGAACGGCTACGGCGCCACGCGGGTGCGTATTCTGCACCGGGCGGGCGGCACCATGGCCGGGCTGATCATTGCAGGCGTAACGCTGCACTTCCACGTGCCGGAAGGCTATACCCTGGCAGGCATGCTGGCGATCACGCTGGTTAGCTACCTGATTATCCGCAAAAATTACGGCTGGGCGATGGTGGGCTTTACGGTGACGGCGGTCTACACCCTGCAGCTGCTTACGCTGAACGGCGAACAGTTTATTATCGCCAGGCTGATTGATACCCTGATCGGCTGCCTGATTGCCTTCGGCGGCATGGTCTGGCTGTGGCCGCAGTGGCAGAGCGGGCTGCTCAGGCAGAACGCCCACGACGCGCTGGAGGCCGACCAGCAGGCCATTCGCCTCATCCTGAGCGACGACCCGCAGCCCTCCCCGCTGGCGTATCAGCGCATGAAGGTCAACCAGGCGCACAACGCCCTGTTCAACTCGCTCAACCAGGCGATGCAGGAGCCGGGCTTTAACTCACATTATCTGGCCGATATGAAGCTGTGGGTAACGCACAGTCAGTTTATCGTTGAGCACATTAACGCCATGACGACGCTGGCGCGCGAGCACACGATGCTGACGCCGGATCTGGCGCAGCGCTACCTGCAGTCGTGTGAAATTGCGTTGCAGCGCTGCCAGCAGCGTCTGGAGTATGACTCGCCGGGCGAGTCGGGGGATTTAAATATTCTGGAAGCGCCGGAGACGTTAACCCACGGGCCAATGAGCACCCTGGAGCAACACTTGCAGCGCGTGCTGGGGCATCTGAACACCATGCACACCATTTCGTCGGTGGCATGGCGTCAGCGTCCGCATCATGGGGTTTGGTTAACGCGCCGGTTGAAACGAACCGAATATTAGCCTTTAACGATCTTTGCAACCGCCGCGGCAAAGCGGGTTAAGCCGTCTTCGATGTCTTTGTCTTCCACCACCAGCGACGGCGCAAAGCGCATCACGTCCGGCCCGGCGTTGAGCACCATCACCCCTTCGCGAGCGGCGGTGTGCAGGAAGTCGCGCGCGCGGCCCTTGTACTGCGGCTTCAGCTCGGCGCCAATCAGCAGCCCCATCCCGCGGATCTCGCTGAACACGTCGTACTGCTCGTCAATCTGCTTCAGGTGCTTCACAAACAGCTCGCGCTTCGCGCTAACGCCGTTTAGCACCTCTGGCGTGTTGATGATGTCGAACGCGGCCCCCGCCACGGCGCTCGCCAGCGGGTTACCGCCGTAGGTAGAGCCATGAGAACCGACGTGGAACGCGGAGGCGATCTCCTGCGTCGTCAGGACCGCACTCACCGGGAAACCGCCGCCGAGCGCTTTCGCGCTGGTCAGAATATCCGGCGTCACGCCGTAGTGCATATAGGCAAACAGGTCCCCGGTACGCCCCATCCCGCACTGCACTTCATCAAACACCAGCAGCGCCTGATGTTCGTCGCACAGCGCGCGCAGCCCTTTCAGGAATTCCGGGGTTGCCGCGGTCACGCCGCCTTCCCCCTGAATAGGCTCGACCACCACCGCGCAGGTGTGGTCGTCCATCACCGCTTTCACCGCGTGCAGATCGTTAAACGGCACGTGGATGATGTCGGCCGGTTTCGGACCAAACCCGTCGGAATACTTCGGCTGGCCGCCAACGGAGACGGTAAAGAAGGAGCGCCCGTGGAAGGCATTGTGGAAGGCGATGATTTTGGTTTTGTACGGGCTGTGGCGCGTGGTCGCGTAGTAGCGCGCCAGCTTAAAGGCGGTTTCGTTGGCTTCGGTGCCGGAGTTCATAAACAGCACGCGCTCGGCAAACGTGGCATCAATGATCTTACGGCCCAGGCGCAGCGCCGGTTCGTTGGTGAACACGTTGCTGGTGTGCCACAGGGTTTCACCCTGGGTTTTCAGCGCCTCCACCAGCGCGGGATGGCAATGACCCAGCGCCGTGACCGCAATACCGCCCGCGAAATCCACATACTCCTTGCCCTGCTGATCCCAGACGCGGCTGCCTTTCCCCTTCACCGGGATAAATTCAGCCGGTGCATAAATCGGCAGAATCACTTCATCGAATGTCGCGCGGGTAATTGCTGGTTGTTCAGTTGCCATGTCATGCCCATCCATTTTATGTCACATTGATTGTGAAAATATAATCACAAAATATGCATAAAAAATCACAGCAAGGCAACAGATATTCAGCGATGGAGGAAATTTGCCAGCAGCGCGTGCCCCTGCTCGCTGAGGATGCTTTCTGGATGGAACTGCACGCCTTCGAGATCCCATTCGCGGTGACGAATCCCCATGATCTCCTGCGTATCGCTCCAGGCGGTCACCTCAAAGCCGTCGGGCAGCGTCGACGGGTCAATCACCAGCGAATGGTAGCGCGTCACGGTTAACGGATTATTGAGCCCCGTGAACACTCCGGTGCCCGTGTGGGTGACCGGCGAGGTTTTACCGTGCATGACTTTGGCGGCGCGCACGATGGTGGCACCAAAGGCCTGGGCAATCGCCTGATGGCCCAGACAAACGCCGAGGATCGGCAGCTTGCCGGCATAGTGCTGGATAACCTCCAGCGAAATACCTGATTCCGACGGCGTGCAGGGGCCGGGTGAAATCACGATTTTCTGCGGAGCCAGCGTCTCGATATCGGCCAGGCCAATCTCGTCGTTACGTCGGACAACCACCTCTGCACCCAGTTCGCAAAAATACTGGTAAAGGTTCCAGGTGAAGGAATCGTAGTTATCAATCAGCAGAATCATGGCGGCTCCCGAAAAAAATGCCGCCCTATTCTACTCAGATTCCCGCGCTTCGCTCACTACTTTGGCAAAGATCGCGTTTAGCGCGGTTAAATCCCCCGTTGCGCCGCTGCGGTTAGCGGACACCCACTCCTCGGGATCGATATCGCGCCAGTCCAGTGAATAGCCCGCATGGATCGCCAGCTGCTCAAAGAAAACGCGCTGAGCAATACCGTTACCACGCGCAAAAGGATGCAGCATGTTGATTTCACAATAATAATGGCTAATTTTTTCAATAAACGCCGCTTTCTCAAGGCCAGCCAGATACTTTTCGCTTTCCAGCGCCGCCATCAGTTCATTACCCATCTTTTCGATGTATTCGAAATGGCAGAAGGGAATATCACCTTTGAAAATATCGTCGGTACGGAACTCACCTGCCCGCTTCATCTCTCTGCGGTAGAGATGGCGGTGAATAAGGCACAGATGGGGTAACCCGGGCGCGGAAGGCCCAAGCGCCAGGCTCTCAATCTCGGGATCCGATGGACCATTACCTTTCTCAAGGAGACAACTGGCCTGAAAGTTGACGCTACGCTGCTGCTCCCAGAGACGGGATTTTTGCTTGTCGGTGAGTTTTTTCACTTAACGCCTCCCTGAATAGTCCGTTTGCCACAAGTATAAGCAGCAAAACGCGCTTTCGCAGGGAGGGGTCACAACACGGGCGAGCCTCGCCCGCGTCGAAGAACGTTACGGCAGAACTTTTGCGGAGAGGATCACGACAGGTTTGGACGGCACATTCTGATACGGACCGACGTCATGGGTAGGCACCTGAGAAATCTTATCGGCCACGTCCATCCCTTTCACGATTTTACCGAACACCGCATAGCCGAAGTCGCGCTGGCCGTGGTCGAGGAAGGCGTTATCCGCCACGTTGAGGAAGAACTGGCTGGTCGCGCTATCTTTGTCTGCGGTACGCGCCATAGAGATCGTGCCGCGCTTGTTCAGCAGGCCGTTGTCCGCTTCGTTTTTGATTGGCGGGTTCGGCTGTTTCTGCTGCATCTGCTCGTTGAAGCCGCCACCCTGAATCATGAAGCCCGGGATCACGCGGTGGAAGGTGGTGTTGTTATAGAAACCACTGTTCACATAGTCGAGGAAGTTTTTCACAGAAACCGGAGCTTTCTGGCTATTCAGTTCCAGCTCAATATTCCCGGCGGAGGTGGTCAGCAGAACGTGAGGGTCCCCTTTTGCTGCCAGCGCAGCAGGGGAAACGGCAGAAAGAGCAAACACAGCTGCGACAGCCGCCAGTGTTGATTTGAGCATGAGAATTCCTTAACAAAGCGCAGTATAAAAAGCGAATGGCTTGATTCTAAAGAGCAGTATGAACGTAGACCAGCCTTTTACCTAATTTTACGAAATTGAAACAATTATTACTGCGCAAACGATTGGTTAGACCGCCACTTAATGTGATTTAGATCACATTAAAACCTGCAATGACATAATCATTACCCTTAAAAGATAGGAATGGATCACTTTAGCGACTAAAATCTGCCCGCTCTCAGCGCCCCTTCGGCGCTTTTCTTTTTTTGAACAGGCCAGACATGACTAACAGCAATCGCATCAAGCTCACATGGATCAGCTTCTTCTCCTACGCCCTGACCGGCGCGTTGGTGATCGTCACCGGGATGGTGATGGGGAATATCGCAGACTACTTCCAGCTGCCCGTTTCCAGCATGAGCAACACCTTCACCTTCCTCAACGCAGGGATCCTGATCTCTATCTTCCTGAATGCCTGGCTGATGGAAATCGTGCCGCTGAAAACCCAGCTTCGCTTCGGCTTCGTGCTGATGGTTGCCGCCGTGGCGGGTCTGATGCTCAGCCACAGCATCGCCCTGTTCTCAGCCGCCATGTTCGTGCTCGGCCTGGTCAGCGGGATCACCATGTCGATCGGGACGTTCCTGATTACCCATATGTATGAAGGCCGCCAGCGCGGCGCGCGCCTGCTGTTTACCGACTCCTTCTTCAGCATGGCCGGAATGATCTTCCCGATGGTCGCTGCCGTTCTGCTGGCACGCAGCATTGAGTGGTACTGGGTCTACGCCTGCATCGGTCTGGTCTACGTTGCAATTTTCATTCTGACCTTCGGCTGCGACTTCCCGGTGCTGGGTAAAAAAGCGCAAACCACGGCAGAGCCTGTGGCGAAAGAGAAATGGGGTATCGGCGTGCTGTTCCTCTCCATCGCCGCCCTGTGCTACATCCTGGGCCAGCTGGGCTTTATCTCCTGGGTACCGGAATATGCCAAAGGTCTGGGCATGAGCCTGAACGACGCGGGCAAACTGGTGAGCGATTTCTGGATGTCCTACATGTTCGGCATGTGGGCGTTTAGCTTCATCCTGCGCTTCTTCGACCTGCAGCGCATTCTGACCGTGCTGGCGGGCCTGGCGACCGTTCTGATGTATCTGTTCATCAACGGTTCGCCGGAGCATATGCCGTGGTTCATTCTGACCCTGGGCTTCTTCTCCAGCGCGATTTACACCTCGATCATCACCCTGGGCTCCCTACAGACCAAAGTGGCCTCGCCGAAGCTGGTTAACTTCGTTCTGACCTGCGGCACCATCGGTACCATGCTGACCTTCGTGGTGACGGGCCCGATCGTTGCCCACAGCGGCCCGCTGGCGGCGCTGCACACCGCGAACGGTCTGTACGCCGTGGTGTTCATTATGTGCTTCATCCTGGGCTTTGTGACCCGCCACCGCCAGCACAACGCGACAGCGGCATCGCACTAAACCCTGCGCCCCTTTGCATTACGCAGAGGGGCTGTTTCTGGCGAAACTGACCTCTTCTCCTCCGGTATCCATTTGGATCCAGGTCTGCGCCAGCTGCGTAGTGGCAATAATCCGCCCCTGACGAATCGACCAGCGCACCGGCACCTGACAGCGCACCGCTTCAAACCCGCTCTCCGCAGGCAGAATAATCAGGTTTGCCGGATTTCCCGTTTCAATACCGTAATCGCTCAGGCCAAAGGTGCGGGCGCTGTTATGGGTAATCAGGTTCAGGCCGCTGTCGATTTGCGGATAGCCCATCATCTGGCAGACATGTAGCCCCATATGCAGCACCTGCAGCATGTTGCCGGTGCCGAGCGGGTACCACGGGTCGAAGACGTCGTCATGACCAAAGCAGACGTTAATACCTGCCTCCTGCAGCTCTTTCACGCGGGTGATGCCACGACGCTTCGGATAGTCATCAAAGCGCCCCTGCAGGTGGATGTTGACCAGCGGGTTCGCAACGAAGTTAATCCCCGACATCTTCAGCAGACGGAAGAGCCGCGAGGTGTAAGCGCCGTTATAGGCGTGCATGGCGGTGGTGTGGCTGGCCGTCACGCGCGGGCCGATGCCGGCCTCATACGCCAGCGTGGCCACCGTCTCGACAAACCGCGACTGTTCGTCGTCAATTTCATCGCAGTGGATATCCAGCGGGCGGTCATACTTCTTCGCCAGCTCAAAAGCGATGTGCAGCGACTGGACGCCGTACTCACGGGTGAACTCAAAATGTGGGATCGCCCCCACCACGTCGGCCCCCAGTTTTAACGCCTCTTCCAGCAGCGCCGCGCCGTTCGGGTAAGAGAGAATACCTTCCTGAGGAAACGCGACGATTTGCAGCGTTACCCACGGGGCCACCTCCTGCTTCACCTCCAGCATCGCCTTCAGGGCGGTAAGCGTTGGGTCAGAGACATCCACATGGGTGCGGACAAACTGAATGCCGTTAGCGATTTGCCACTTCAGCGTTTTCCAGGCGCGTGCTTTCACGTCGTCATGGCTGAGCAGCGCCTTGCGCTCCGCCCAGCGCTCAATGCCCTCAAACAGCGTGCCGGACTGGTTCCAGTTCGGCTCCCCCGCCGTCTGGGTGGTATCAAGATGAATATGCGGCTCGATGAACGGCGGGAGAGCAAGCCCACCGCGCGCGTTCAGTACCTCATAACTTTCGGCGTGGGTATCGTCCATGGGGGTGATATCACCAAAACGCCCGTTCTCGATGGCAAGTTGCCACAGCCCTTCCCGACCCGGTAAACGCACATTCTGAACAAGCCATAACGGTGATGTAGACATACCTTTCCCCTCATAAACGCAGCTGATATTCAGGCGTATCGATTTTTGCAAAACCGCCCCTGATTTGTACACAAATTCAACGAACACGAAAAGCCTGCGATTTCCGCCACTTATAAAAATCCTGACAAATCAGTCATATACCACCTAAGGAGTAGGCGAAGGCGTATTTGATTTGCATCAATAAGCGCCCCTGCTGAATCGTTAAGGTAGGCAATAATAGAAAAGAAATCGAGGCAATAATGAGCAAAGTCAGACTCGCTATCATCGGTAACGGCATGGTCGGCCACCGCTTTATTGAGGATCTTCTCGATAAAGCCGATGCTGAGCAGTTCGATATTACCGTGTTCTGTGAAGAACCCCGCAAGGCATACGACCGTGTGCACCTGTCTTCCTACTTCTCCCATCATACCGCCGAAGAGCTCTCTCTGGTGCGTGAAGGTTTCTACGAGAAGCATGGCGTAAAAGTGCTGGTGGGCGAACGCGCTATCACCATCAACCGTCAGGAAAAAGTGATCCACTCCAGCGCCGGCCGTACGGTTTTTTACGATAAGCTGATCATGGCGACGGGCTCGTATCCGTGGATCCCGCCGATTAAAGGCTCGGAAACCCAGGATTGCTTCGTTTACCGTACCATTGAAGACCTCAACGCCATCGAATCCTGTGCGCGTCGAAGCAAACGCGGCGCGGTGGTCGGCGGCGGTCTGCTGGGTCTGGAAGCGGCTGGCGCGCTGAAAAACCTCGGTGTTGAAACCCACGTTATCGAATTTGCGCCAATGCTGATGGCCGAACAGCTCGACCACATGGGTGGCGATCAGCTGCGCCGTAAGATCGAAAGCATGGGCGTGAAGGTTCACACCAGCAAGAACACCAAAGAGATCGTGCAGGAAGGGACTGAAGCGCGCAAAACCATGCGCTTTGCCGACGGCAGCGAGCTGGAGGTGGACTTCATCGTCTTCTCCACCGGCATCCGCCCGCGCGACAAGCTGGCAACGCAGTGCGGCCTGGCCGTCGCGCAGCGCGGTGGGATCATGATTAACGACACCTGCCAGACCTCCGACCCGGATATTTACGCCATCGGCGAATGCGCCAGCTGGAACAACCGCGTATTCGGCCTGGTCGCGCCCGGGTACAAAATGGCGCAGGTCGCCGTGGATCATATCCTGGGCAGCGAAAACGCCTTCACAGGCGCAGACATGAGCGCCAAGCTGAAGCTGCTGGGCGTGGACGTAGGCGGTATTGGCGATGCGCACGGCCGCACGCCCGGCGCGCGCAGCTATGTCTACCTCGACGAAAGCAAAGAAGTCTACAAACGTCTCATCGTCAGCCAGGACAACAAAACCCTGCTCGGCGCGGTGCTGGTGGGCGACACCAGCGACTTCGGTAACCTGCTCCAGCTGGTGCTCAACGCCATCGAGCTGCCGGAAAACCCGGACGCGCTGATCCTCCCGGCGCACGCCTCCAGCGGCAAGCCGTCCATCGGCGTGGATAAACTGCCGGACAGCGCGCAGATTTGCTCCTGCTTCGACGTCACCAAAGGCATGCTGATCTCCGCGATCAACAAAGGGTGCCACACCGTTGCGGCGCTGAAAGCGGAAACCAAAGCCGGTACCGGCTGCGGCGGCTGTATTCCGCTGGTCACCCAGGTGCTGAACGCCGAGCTGGCGAAACAGGGCATCGAAGTGAACAACAACCTGTGCGAGCACTTCGCTTACTCTCGCCAGGAGCTGTACCATCTGATCCGCGTGGAAGGCATCAAGTCCTTCGACGAACTGCTGGCGAAACACGGCCAGGGCTACGGCTGTGAAGTGTGTAAACCGACCGTCGGCTCCCTGCTGGCGTCCTGCTGGAATGAGTACGTGCTCAAACCAGAACATACGCCGCTGCAGGACACCAACGACAACTTCCTGGCGAACATTCAGAAAGACGGTACTTACTCCGTCATTCCGCGTTCCGCCGGTGGTGAAATTACGCCGGAAGGGCTGGTCGCGGTGGGCCGTATCGCACGTGAATTTAACCTCTACACCAAAATTACCGGCTCCCAGCGTATCGGCCTGTTTGGCGCGCAGAAGGACGACCTGCCGGAAATCTGGCGTCAGCTGATTGAAGCGGGCTTCGAAACCGGCCACGCGTACGCCAAAGCGCTGCGCATGGCAAAAACCTGCGTGGGCAGCACCTGGTGCCGCTACGGCGTCGGCGACAGCGTGGGCTTCGGCGTTGAGCTGGAAAACCGCTACAAAGGCATCCGTACCCCGCACAAAATGAAGTTCGGCGTCTCCGGCTGTACCCGCGAATGTGCGGAAGCGCAGGGTAAAGACGTGGGTATTATTGCCACCGAGAAAGGCTGGAACCTGTATGTATGCGGCAACGGCGGGATGAAACCGCGCCATGCGGACCTGCTGGCGGCGGATCTCGATCGCGACACGCTGATTCAGTATCTCGACCGCTTCATGATGTTCTACATCCGTACCGCCGATAAGCTGACCCGTACCGCCTCCTGGCTCGATAACCTCGAGGGCGGCATCGACTACCTGAAATCGGTCATTATCGACGACAAGCTGGGCCTGAACGAACATCTGGAAGCGGAGATGGCCCGCCTGCGTGAGGCGGTGATCTGCGAGTGGACGGAAACCGTCAACACCCCGGCGGCGCAGACGCGCTTCAAACACTTTATCAACAGCACCCTGCGCGACCCGAACGTACAGGTTGTGCCGGAGCGCGAACAGCATCGTCCGGCCACGCCGTATGAACGTATTCCGGTCACGCTGGTGGAGGAAAACGCATGAGCCAGTGGGTAAACATCTGCAATATTAACGACATTCTCCCCGCCACCGGCGTCTGCGCGCTGCTGGGCAACGAGCAGGTGGCGATTTTCCGCCCTCGCCACGATGAACAGGTCTTTGCTATCAGCAATATCGACCCGTTCTTTGAGGCCAGCGTGCTCTCCCGCGGCCTGATTGCCGAGCACCAGGGTGAACTGTGGGTCGCCAGCCCGTTGAAAAAGCAGCGTTTCCGCTTAACCGACGGACTCTGCATGGAAGATGAAAGCTTCTCGGTCAAACACTACGACGTCCGCGTGAAGGACGGCGAGGTGCAGCTGAAAGCGTAACCCCTCGCCTTTTCAATAGGAAAGGCTTATGACCCCTTATGGGTAACGGCAGGAAAAACCGTATGTTCTGTACGATTCCTGCTGTTATCCTGACGTCAATTCTTCCCCCGCCATGAATGCTGTGAGGTAACGTCGTGGATCACCTGCCGATTTTTTGTCAATTACGCAACCGCGACTGCCTGCTCGTGGGCGGCGGCGACGTGGCCGAGCGCAAAGCGCGCCTGCTGTTAGAGGCTGGCGCCCGCCTGACCGTGAATGCCCTTTCCTTCGCCCCCCAGTTTGAGGTTTGGGCCCAGGAAGGGATGCTCACGCTGGAACAGGGTGCGTTTAATGAATCCCTGCTGGACACCTGCTGGCTGACCATTGCCGCGACGGATGACGATGAAGTGAACCAGCGCGTGAGCGACGCCTGCGAAGCGCGCCGTATCTTCTGCAACGTGGTGGATGCGCCGAAAGAGGCCAGCTTTATCATGCCGTCGATTATCGACCGCTCGCCGCTGATGATTGCGGTATCGTCCGGGGGACGTTCGCCGGTTCTCGCGCGTCTGCTGCGGGAAAAACTGGAAGCCCTGTTGCCTCAACACCTTGGCCAGATTGCGCATTATGCCGGTCAGCTGCGTTCCCGCGTGAAGCAAACCTTCGCGACCGTGGGCGAGCGCCGTCGCTTCTGGGAAAAATTCTTTGTGAACGACAGGCTGGCGCAGTCGCTGGCGAATCAGGACACCAAAGCCGTTGAAGAGACGACCGAGCAGTTGCTAAGCGAACCGCTGGACCATCGCGGCGAAGTGGTGCTGGTAGGCGCAGGCCCCGGAGATGCGGGTTTGCTGACGCTGAAAGGGCTACAGCAGATCCAGCAGGCGGATATCGTGGTGTACGACCGTCTGGTCTCCGATGACATCATGAACCTGGTGCGCCGCGATGCCGACCGCGTCTTCGTGGGCAAACGGGCGGGCTACCACTGCGTGCCGCAGGAGGAGATCAACCAGATCCTGCTGCGCGAGGCGCAGAAAGGTAAACGCGTAGTGCGCCTTAAGGGCGGCGATCCGTTTATCTTTGGTCGCGGCGGCGAGGAGCTGGAAACCCTGTGCGACGCGGGTATTCCGTTCTCCGTGGTGCCCGGCATTACGGCGGCGTCCGGCTGTTCAGCGTACTCTGGCATTCCGCTGACCCACCGCGACTACGCTCAGAGCGTGCGTCTGGTGACGGGCCACCTGAAGACCGGCAGCGAGCTGGACTGGCATAACCTGGCCGCCGAAAAGCAGACGCTGGTGTTCTACATGGGGCTCAATCAGGCCGCCACGATTCAGGCGAAGCTGCTGGAGCACGGTATGGATGCGGATATGCCCGTCGCGCTGGTCGAAAACGGCACCGCCATTACGCAGCGCGTGGTGGATGGCGTGCTGACGCAGTTAGGCGAGCTGGCGCAGCAGGTCGAAAGCCCGGCGCTGATTGTGGTGGGCCGCGTGGTTGAACTGCGCGACAGGCTGAACTGGTTCTCCAATCACTAACGCATATTCCTCCTCCCCGGAGTAGTCCTTAAGCGGACTACTCCCCTCTTACCGCTACCGATAACATACCGCCCCGAAGTGGAACTTTTCCCTTTATTCCCTTGAGTTACATCCAATTTTCGTTTTAAAGACAAGGAATGCGTATGTTCAAACTGGCAAAAGCCGCCGTTCTGGTTGGCCTGTTATCGACGCTGACGGCCTGCACCGGTCACGTTCAAAACACCAAAAATAACTGCAGCTACGATTACCTGCTGCACCCGGCGATCTCCATTTCGAAGATCATCGGTGGTTGCGGCCCGGCGGCACAGCAGTAAGCGTTTTACAGGCGTAAAAAAACCGGGATGTCCCGGTTTTTTTGTTGATGCGGAGCGTTTTTTTGTCGGGTGGCGCTGACGCTTACCCGACCTACACGGTCCCGTAGGCCGGGTAAGGCGAAGCCGCCACCCGGCACAGCGGCTTAAGGTTTCGCCACAAACCCAATCGCTTCATACACCGCTTTCAGGGTTTCGGACGCGCGCGCGCTGGCTTTTTCCGCCCCCTCTTTCATCACTTTCTGCAGGAACGCTTCGTCGTTACGGTAGCGGTGATAACGCTCCTGCAGCTCGGTCAGCATGCCGGAAACGGCATCTGCCACTTCGCCTTTCAGGTGGCCGTACATCTTGCCTTCGAAGTGTTTTTCCAGCTCTGGGATGCTCTGGCCGGTGACGCCGGAGAGGATATCCAGCAGGTTGGAGACGCCCGCTTTGTTCTGCACGTCGTAGCGCACAACAGGCGGCTCGTCGGAGTCGGTCACGGCACGCTTGAGTTTTTTCACCACCGATTTCGGATCTTCCAGCAGGCCGATAACGTTGTTGCGGTTATCGTCAGACTTGGACATCTTCTTGGTCGGCTCCAGCAGCGACATTACGCGTGCGCCGGACTTCGGAATAAATGGCTCTGGTACTTTAAACACATCGCCGTAGAGCGCGTTGAAGCGCTGGGCGATATCGCGGCTCAGCTCCAGGTGCTGCTTCTGGTCTTCGCCGACAGGAACCTGGTTAGTCTGGTACAGCAGGATGTCTGCCGCCATCAGCACCGGATAGTCAAACAGGCCGGCGTTGATGTTTTCAGAGTAGCGCGCGGATTTATCCTTGAACTGCGTCATGCGGCTCAGCTCGCCGAAATAGGTGTAGCAGTTCAGCGCCCAGCCCAGCTGCGCGTGCTCCGGCACGTGCGACTGAACGAAGATGGTGCTCTTCTCCGGATCGATGCCACAGGCAAGATACAGCGCCAGGGTGTCCAGCGTGGCTTTGCGCAGCTTCTCAGGATCCTGACGGGCGGTAATCGCATGGAGATCGACGATGCAGTAAATGCAATGGTAGTCATCCTGCATGCTGACCCACTGACGTAACGCGCCCATGTAGTTACCAATGGTCAATTCACCTGAAGGCTGTGCGCCACTAAAAACGATGGGCTTAGTCATTGTTCAATTCCTGATGTTCACTGTGCGAAAGCCCGAGTGCGGGCAACAAATCTTTGAAGTGGTCGAAAACGACGTCCGGCTCACTCAGCGTAATGGCCTCACCGTAGTTGTAGCCATAGGTTAACCCCACGGAAGGACACCCGGCCGCGCGGGCAGCCAGAATATCATTGCGGGAATCGCCGACAAAGAGCAGCTCCGCAGGCGTTAAGGATAATTTTCCTGCCACCAGCAGCAGCGGTTCCGGATGGGGCTTTTTGTTCTGCACATCGTCGCCGCCCACAATCACGGAGAAATACTTCGCGATATTGAGCGCTTCCAGCAGCGGTGCGACAAACGGCGTGGGTTTGTTGGTCACCAGACCCAGCGGGATGCCCTTCGCGTGCAGCGTACTCAGCGTTTCCTGAACGTCCGGGAACAGGAAGCTGCCCTCCTCGACGGTCTCTTCATAGAAACGATCGAACAGTTTGCGCAGAATACGCAGCTGCTCTTCCTGCGGGATATCCGCGTGATCGACGCTCGGTTTACCCTGGGCGGAACGCTGCGACGCACGCTCCTGACGCGCCCACGTCAACGCGCGCGCCATCAGAACATCGGCGCCGTTGCCAATCCACGTGACGACGCGCTCTTCACCCGCAACGGGGAGTTCAAGTGCATACAGCGCCTGGTCGACGGCGCTCGTTAAGCCCGGCGCGCTGTCAACCAGCGTGCCGTCGAGGTCGAATGCCACACCCCGAATAGCCTGTAATTTATCCATGACTTACCTTCGCCAGCTCGCGGCGCATTTCATCGATGACTTTTTTGTAATCCGGTTGGTCGAAAATGGCAGAACCGGCAACGAACATATCCGCGCCTGCCGCCGCAATTTCACCAATGTTATTCACTTTCACGCCGCCGTCTACTTCCAGACGAATGTCGTAGCCTGACTCGTCGATACGACGGCGGACTTCACGCAGCTTATCCAGCGTGTGAGGAATGAATGACTGGCCGCCAAAACCGGGGTTAACGGACATCAGTAGGATCACGTCCAGCTTGTCCATGACATAGTCGAGATAGCTCAGCGGCGTGGCCGGGTTAAACACCAGACCCGCTTTACAGCCGTTCTCTTTGATCAGCTGCAGCGTGCGATCCACATGTTCAGAGGCTTCCGGATGGAAGGTGATGATGCTGGCACCCGCCGCGGCGAAGTCAGGCACGATGCGATCAACCGGTTTCACCATCAGGTGAACGTCGATCGGGGCGGTAATGCCATAGTTACGCAGCGCCTTGAGCACCATCGGACCGATGGTCAGGTTAGGAACGTAGTGGTTATCCATCACGTCGAAATGGACGACATCCGCGCCAGCCGCCAGTGCGTTGGCGGTATCTTCACCCAGGCGGGCAAAATCGGCCGACAGAATTGAGGGAGCAATCAAAAACTGTTTCATCCGCTTCTCCTTGAAATGTGTTTACCGGCGGGCAAAACGGCTCAGGGGCGATAAAGAGCCAGGAGTTCGTCCACCTTTTTACGTGTGCCGCCGTTGCTGCTAATGCTACGCCGCACCTTAACCTGAAAATGCTTCGCGGCTTTGTACCATTCGCGCGTATCAGGCGTGTCGTGATTCGAAATTAACACCGGAATTCTTTTGCTGACCAGCTTTTCCGCCATCTCCGCCAGACGCGCCTGCTCGGCAGGGCTGAAGCTGTTGGTGTGGTAGGCGGTGAAGTTCGCCGTCGCAGACAGCGGCGCGTATGGCGGGTCACAGTAAACCACCGAATTAACGCCTGCCAGTTCCATACACTCTTCATAGGAGAGGCAATGAAACTCCGCGTTCTGCGCTTTTTCAGCAAAGTGATAAAGCTCGTCCTGTGGGAAATACGGGCGCTTGTAGCGACCAAACGGCACGTTAAATTCCCCGCGCAGGTTATACCGGCACAGGCCGTTGTAACCATGACGATTGAGATAGAGGAACAGCAGGGCTCTGCGGAACGGATCCTGGCTCTGGTTAAACTCCGCGCGGAACTGGTAGTAAACGTCCGGGTTATTGTTCTCGGGCGTAAACAGCTTGCGCGCCTCTGCGACATACTCATCGGTACGGAGCTTAACGATGTTATAGAGGCTGATAAGGTCGCTGTTGATATCCGCCAGGATATAACGAGAAAAATCGGTGTTGAGGAACACCGATCCCGCACCCACGAAAGGTTCGATAAGACACTCGCCTTCAGGCAGGTGCTTTTTAATATCATCGAGCAGGGGGTATTTCCCCCCCGCCCATTTCAGAAAAGCGCGATTTTTTTTCATGCTGACTAACTGATTACACCTTCTCCGGCTGTGGAGAAAGCTCCGACAGCATCCTGCGCTTTAAACATTACTTCAGATCGGCCTGAACCTGATGAATCGGCTTCGCCCATGGGTTCTTCGCCTGAACGTCAGCTGGCAGCGCCGCTACGGCACGTTTTGCTTCATCTTTTGACGAATAAACACCGCTCACCAGCACATACCACGGCTGACCGTTACGGGTCGTCTGATAAACAACATAGTTTTTCAGATTTGATTTCTTCGCCCAGCTGTTGAGGTTGTCGTAGTTAGACGAACTGCTCAGCTGCAGCGTGTAGTTGCTGGAAGGCGCAGACTTCAGCGAACCGACGTTACCTGCCGTTTTACCTGCCGCGCTGCTGGATGCGGTTGCCGTCGCGGCTGGTGCCGCTGTGGCAGCCGGTGCCGTGGTGGTCGCCGTGGCTTTCGGCGCAGTCTGCGTGACGGGCGCTTTAGCAGGCTCGCTCACCGCAGCCGTTTCCGTGCGTTTCGGCTGGGCCGGTACGGCTTTCACTTCAGGCGCTTTTACCACTGCCTGAGGTTTGGTTTCACGCTTAGGCTCAATCACTGCCTGCTTACGTTCAGGACGTGTTGTAGTCTGCGTCTGGTGCGGTTTGGTTTCCGTCGCGGCCGTTTGCGGCTGAGCGTTACCGCCGCGAATCGGGGCAACGGTTGCAGGTTCAGTTGGCAGCGTAGAGTTAACCACGACGTTATCAACCTGCTGCTGGTTCTGCGGCTGCGTCAGCGCATTGTTCAGGTCTCCCTGAACTTCCACACGCTGCTGACCTTCTGGCGCAGCAGGTGCCTGACCCTGAGCTGGGGTTGAAGAAACGGGCGGCAGAGAAACATCCTGCGGCGCTGTGGTGTTACCGGCGGTCTGCTCTGCGGAAGTAGCACCCGGCGCTGGCTGTGCGCCATTCGCCTGATTGGACGCATCGTTACCGGAAAGGTTGATGCTCTTCTCAGCGGAAGCCGTTTGCTCGGTTGAGTTCGTTGACGGTGCTTTAAGCGCGGAGCCAATGCCGACAATCAGCAGCACAAGCACCAGAACGCCAAGGCCCATCATAATGTACTGGCGGGAAGCCGGTTTTGGCGCAGCGGCTTTTTTACGTTTACGCGGGCGACGCTCTACAGGCTGTTCGTCCATTGAATCTTCTTCGGACTCATAATCCTCTTCTGCTCGCTCTTCGTGCGCGTTGCGGCTGCGCGAAGGGCGACGATCGTCTGCATCCAGATCAACATCGTCAAAGTTGATCTGCGGCTCGTTATCACGTTCTGAAGATTGACGAGAACGACCAGTACGACGATCGCTGGGATCGGGTTTCAGCTCGTCTTCTGGTTTGAATTCATCCATTTAACACCCCACTCAAAGGCTTATGCCAACGACTTTGCATTTCACCTGAAGCTAAACGACCACCTGCGACAGTGGCCTGACCTTTCTAGTTGTTACGCTTGCTGACAGTCAGCGATAGCGCCAAGAACGACATCGTGCGGCACTCCGCCGCGCACTTCACTCTTCCCTATTGCAAGCGGGAGTACAAGACGCATCTCACCTGCCAATACTTTTTTATCGCGCATCATGTGGGGTAAATACGCTTGCGCCGACATCTCCTGCGGCCCGTTCACCGGCAAACCTGCACGCTCAAGCAGCGCAATGATACGTGCCGTCTCTTCCGGTTTGAACTGCCCAAGGCGTTCAGAGGTGCGGGCAGCCATCACCATGCCGGCCGCGACGGCTTCACCGTGCAGCCAGTTGCCATAACCCATTTCGGCTTCAATCGCGTGACCAAACGTATGCCCAAGATTCAGTAAAGCACGTAAGCCCGTTTCACGCTCGTCTGCGGCAACAACTTCTGCTTTCAGCTCACAGCAACGACGAATGCAGTATGCCAGTTTTGCCTCATCGAGGCCCAGCAGCGCATCCATATTCTCTTCAAGCCAGTTAAAGAACTCGCCATCCAGAATAATGCCGTATTTGATCACTTCCGCCAGACCCGAAGCCAGTTCGCGCTTCGGCAGGGTTTTCAGACAGTCGAGATCCACCACCACCGATGCGGGCTGATAGAACGCGCCAATCATGTTTTTGCCAAGCGGATGGTTCACTGCCGTTTTACCACCGACAGAGGAGTCGACCTGGGACAGCAACGTGGTTGGGATTTGAATAAAGCGGACACCACGCTGATAGCTTGCGGCCGCAAAGCCGGTCAGATCGCCCACAACACCGCCGCCCAGGGCAAGCAGTGTTGTATCGCGACCATGCGGTTTTTGCAGCAATGCGGTAAAGACGGTATCCAGTACCGTCAGGCTTTTATACTGCTCGCCATCGGGGAGAATCACACTGTCGACTTTTACGCCCGCCTGCTCAAGCAGGTGGCGTACGCGGTCGAGATAAAGCGGAGCCAGCGTCTCGTTGGTGACCAGCATCGCCTGATCACCCGCTTTCAGTGGTAAAAAGGAAGCTGGGTCGTTAAACAAACCAGCCGCGATGGTGATAGGGTAACTACGTTCCCCGAGAGTAACTGTAATCCTCTCCATGACGCGACATCCACCTTTAATGCTTTTACCCGCAGGCGAGTGTATATAAAGCCAGAATCAGTTGCTTTCCAGCATATGAATAATCTGGTTTGCAACCACTTTAGCGCTCTGGTCGTCGGTACGAATGGTCACATCGGCAATCTCTTCATACAGCGGATTGCGTTCATCGGCCAACGCTTCCAGAACTTCGCGTGGTGGCGTTTCAACCTGCAGCAGCGGGCGCTTTTTATCGCGCTGCGTACGTGCCAGCTGTTTCTCAATGGTCGTCTCAAGATAGACCACTACGCCACGGGCGGAGAGACGGTTGCGGGTTTCGCGAGATTTCACAGAGCCGCCGCCTGTTGCCAGAACGATGCCCTGTTTTTCCGTGAGTTCGTTGATCACTTTTTCTTCTCGGTCACGGAAACCTTCTTCGCCTTCTACGTCGAAAACCCAGCCCACATCAGCTCCGGTTCGTTTCTCAATCTCTTGATCAGAATCGTAAAATTCCATATTGAGTTGTTGAGCTAACTGACGCCCAATAGTGCTTTTGCCGGCACCCATAGGCCCAACCAGAAAGATATTGCGTTTCTCTGCCATTTTATCGGTACTACTAAGACTATTCGTTAATGGTAATCCCCGCTTCGCAGACACCCGGCGTAGCAGGACATGAACTGAAACCTCATATGCAATAGAGCGAGAGTCAGACTAAAAATTATCTCAATACTCCGGCTTGTTTGGCAACTGATTAAATCACCGCGCCGGGCGCATAAGGTAATAAGACGTAAGTCCAACTCAAATCGGTACTCCTTGTATGCTAATTCATGCCCCACGTCAAACATCTGCAACAAACTGAATGCAAAATCATTGCGGGGATCGTTACCCGTCAGCGAATACCGACCAGACGTGGTGTAATAAACACCACTAGTTCACGCCGTTCGTTGTCTTTCCCGTCATGGCGAAAAAGCGATCCAATCCAGGGGATGCTTCCCAGACCGGGTACGTTGTCAGTGCCGGTTTTGTTCTTCTGGGAAAATATTCCGCCCAACGCCAGCGTTTCTCCACTTTTTACCTCCACCTGGGTTTCTATCTCCTGCTTATCGATAGCCAGCGTTTCGCCATCGGCCTGCTGCAGAACCTGTCCCGGCATATTTTCGCTGATGTGTAATTTCAGGCGCACGCGTCCCCCCGGCAACACCACCGGTGTGACCTCCATTCCGAGAACCGCCTCTTTAAACTCAACGGAGGTGGCGCCGCTTTCCCCGCTTGAGACCTGATACGGGATCTCACTGCCCTGCTTAATGCTGGCAGGTTGCATATGCGAGGCCAACAGCCGCGGGCTGGCGATAATATCGACCTGCTGTTTTTGCTCCAGCGCTGAAAGTTCCAGATCAAGCAACCTGCCGTTAATCCGACCGATATTAAACCCCACGTGGCTAGTGGCGCTGGCAACAGAAAGATCGCTGCCCAGCGTCGTCAGTTGTCCCACCTTGCCCGCATCGGTAGCGTCGGCGAGATTCCACTTCACCCCCAGCTCACGCAGGCTTTTTTCGTTAATGGTCACAATATGCGCCGCCAGTTCGACCTGCTCGACGGGAATATCCATCTCGGCGGCCCAGCGCTGCAGCGTATCCACCGCAGCCTGGTTATCCCGAATCAGCAGACGGTTAGTACGTTTGTCGACGGATAAACTCCCCTTTGGGCTCAGGAGTTTTTCCGCGGCTTTTTGCAGCTCCCCGGCATCCGCATAAGAAAAGGGAATGCCCTGAGTGACCAGCGGGGCATCAAGCTGTCGACGCGACTGTTCTTGTTCTGAACGCTCCCGCTGTTCACGCTGCCAGGCCGCGGTATGCACATAAAAAATACCGCCCTCCTCGCGCAAGACGAGTCCGGCGCTGGAGACGACCGTCCGTAACGCCTGCCTCCAGGGGACGCGCGTCAGGTTAAGCGAAAGCGTACCGCTGACATCAGGCGATACCACCAGATTACGGTTCTCCTGTGCGACCAGGGCCTGTAACACCTGGACCACAGGCACGTCATCCACCACCAGCGTGACCGGTTTTGGCGCGGCGGCCCACAGCGGTTGGCTGAACGCCAGCAGCCACAGCATTATCCGTAAATTCATTTTTGTCCGTTCCTTCTCGTTGCCACGTCCATTTTCCCGGGTCACAGGTGTCACCCACATCAACTGCCAGCTCCGCTGCATTGACGGCGGTTATCCTCCAGCCAGCCGGGAAGCGCTCATGCATTTTCAGCCGGTGCCAGCGCTTTTGCCCATCCTGTAAAATGCCGATAGTCTCCTGCCCTTCCACCATGCCGCGAAAGCGCCACTGCGCCAGCTCGCCAATGGCGCAAGGATCGTCCGGAGGACGAAACGGATCGCGCATACCGGTCAATAGCAGCACTGAGCAAACCAGCAAACATCGCGCGCTATTTCGCATGTTCCAGCTCCAGCTGCAGGCGTAACGCCCTACCTTGTGGCGCAATTGCGAAAGCGGCGATCTCCACATCCTGCTGTGCCAGCCGGGAAAAAAGTTCCGGAATGGCCTGCCACTCCGCATCCAGCGCCAGCTCCCCTCCATTCTGCAGCGGCTTCCAGTGAACCAGCGTCGTCTCATCGCCCTGAAAATTGAGCGGGGAGAACGGCGCCAGCTCCCGAGCCTTCGCAGAGTCCGGACGAAACGGCCCCTTTCTGACGGCAGGCCATAACGATGCGTTAGTGCTTACATCCTCAATCAGCTGGCGTTGTTGTTCAGCACACTGCCTGTCTACCGGTCTGAGCAACGCGCCCCACGCGACCAGCCCTGCCAGGAGACTCCCCAGGCACCAGCAGAGTACCCGATGCCAGGGACGGCTTTCGCACCAGCGTTCTAACAAGGTATTCACGCGTTACCCCTCGCTTTTGAGATGAAGCGTAAACATCCAGTGCCCCCGGCTATCCTGCCGAAGCTCGCCCGGCGTCCCGGGCGTAAAGCCCGCTATTTGGCCAAGCGCATCGCGCAGAGCAGAGAGGGCCGGCAGGGTGATGGCATAACCGGTCAAAATCAACGCAGGCGGCTGATAGCGCAGCTCTGTCAGCCAGACCTGTGAAGGAATGGCGCGGGAAAGGGAGGCCAGCACCGGTTGCCATGCGCGTCGTTGCCTGGTTTGCGCGGGTAGCTGCGCCTGTGCGGCCAGTTTTTGCCGGGCGACCAGCGTGTGCTGCACGGACTGCATTCCCGTCAGATCCGTTTGCAGCGCGCGCAGTTTCACGAACTGGTTCATCCGCAGACAAACAATGACTACGAACATCAACAGTACTGTACTGATACACATTGCGCCCCAGAAGCGCATGCATCGCGCGCGCCGCTGCTGTCGCCAGGGCAGAAAATTCAGGATGCTCATCCGGGCACCTCGCTCATGGCCAACGCCAGCGCGACGGTATAATCAGCCCCGCATTCCGGCAGCGGAGCATGGCAGCGTTCCAGGATTTCCCACGGATCACGTCGGCAATCAAACAGCGCGATGTCATCCGGACCAAGCGCCAGCAGCGCCGCCAGCTCGGCCACGTTTTCTGCTTCGGTAGTTAAGCGGCGTCCCCACTGGTGGCGCATCGCCCAGAGCCACTGCCGATCGTCCCGCCAGGCGACGCACTTCGCTGGCGCCACTGCGGGAAGAAGATTCGTCAGCGCGCTGGCATCCGGGGTAATGGTCACCAGCCGCAAACGCAGCGTTTTCGCCAGCGCCAGAAGGGTATCGACCTCGTTGTTTTGTGCGGCCGTCACGTGAAAGGTATTGCTGAAGGTATCCTGGGCGTAGTCGAAACAGAGGGTATCGGCAGACATCTCCAGTTCGCGGGCGAGCGCGCTACCCAGCCATGAGAGCTGCTCGCTGTCGCGCAGCGCAACGGTCGGACGGGGAAGCGACCGCTGCAGAGTGCGTGCTGCCGGGAAAGAGAGGAACACCCGATGAGCGTGCGGCAGCGTTTTTCGCCAGTCGCGCAACGCATCAACCAGCTGTTCTGGCTGACAAATTTTGCCGTCACGAATGATGCCTTCGCCCAGCGGGATTGCCCACCAGCGCCGCAGACGCCAGCCGGACTTATTCCGGTCCAGCGCCACGATCAGCACCCTATCCTGTTGAATATGAACGCCCGTTTGCCATGTTTTGAAGGCCATGCTTCACGATCTCCTTATCGCCCGTCGCCCTGACGGCTATATCAATGAATCAGGCTTGCCTTTATACTACCGCGCGATTGTTTAGAAACTGCCCAAGTGAAACCAAATGGGAAATCTCCGGTGAAGTTCGTAAAGTATTTATTCATCCTTGCAGTCTGTTGCATTCTGCTGGGAGCAGGCTCGATTTACGGTTTGTACAAATATATTGAGCCACAGCTACCTGATGTCGCCACGCTTCGCGATGTGCGTCTCCAGATCCCGATGCAGGTCTATAGCGCCGATGGCGAGCTCATGGCGCAGTATGGCGAGAAGCGTCGTATCCCGCTGACCTTAAACCAAATTCCACCCGTGATGGTGAAAGCCTTTATCGCCACGGAGGACAGCCGTTTTTACGAGCACCACGGTGTCGATCCGGTGGGGATTTTCCGTGCCGCGAGCATTGCGTTGTTCTCTGGTCACGCCTCTCAGGGGGCGAGTACCATTACGCAGCAGCTGGCGCGTAACTTCTTCCTCAGCCCTGAAAAGACGCTGACCCGTAAGATCAAAGAGGTGTTCCTGGCGATCCGTATTGAGCAGCTGCTGAGCAAAGACGAGATCCTTGAGCTGTACCTCAATAAAATCTACCTGGGCTACCGTGCCTATGGCGTGGGGGCGGCTGCGCAGGTGTACTTCGGTAAGCCTGTGGAGCAACTCACCTTAAGCGAAATGGCCACCATCGCCGGTCTGCCAAAAGCGCCGTCCACCTTTAACCCGCTCTACTCGCTCGATCGCGCCACCGCGCGTCGTAACGTCGTCCTGTCACGTATGCTGAGCGAAGGCTATATCAGCCAGAGCGAGTACGACCAGGCGCGCAACGACGTCATTGACGCTAACTACCATGCTCCGGAGATCGCCTTCTCTGCGCCTTACCTGACCGAAATGGTTCGCCAGGAGATGGTGAATCGCTATGGCGACAAGGCCTATGAAGATGGCTATCGCGTGTACACCACCGTCACCCGTAAAGTGCAGCAGGCGGCGCAGGACGCGGTACGCAACAACGTGATGGACTACGATATGCGTCACGGCTATCGCGGCCCGTCAAACGTGCTCTGGAAGGTGGGCGAAAGCGCGTGGGACAGCAAAAAAATCATCAGTACGCTGAGAGCACTGCCTACCTACGGTCCGCTCCTTCCTGCCGTGGTGACGCAGGCCGATCCTCAGGAAGCCGTTGCGACGCTCGCGGACGGTACGTCCGTCTCCCTGCGCATGGACGGTATCCGTTGGGCGCGTCCGTACCGCTCGGATACCCTGCAGGGCGCCACGCCGCGTAAAGTGACCGATGCGGTACAGACCGGGCAGCAAATCTGGGTGCGCAAGGTTGGCGAATCCTGGTGGCTGGCGCAGGTGCCGGACGTCAACTCGGCCCTGGTTTCTATCAATCCGCAGAACGGCGCTGTACTGGCCCTGGTCGGCGGGTTCGATTTCAACCAGAGCAAATTTAACCGCGCCACCCAGGCGCTGCGTCAGGTCGGTTCGAATATCAAACCGTTCCTCTACACGGCCGCGATGGATAAGGGCCTGACCCTCGCCAGCATCCTAAACGACGTGCCAATCTCCCGCTGGGATGCGGGGGCGGGTTCCGACTGGCAGCCGAAAAACTCCCCTGCGGAATATGCCGGCCCGATTCGTCTTCGTCAGGGTCTGGGACAGTCGAAAAACGTGGTGATGGTGCGTGCCATGCGCGCCATGGGCGTCGACTATGCCGCAGAGTATCTGCAGCGCTTCGGTTTCCCGGCGCAGAACATCGTTCGCACCGAGTCGCTGGCGTTAGGCTCAGCCTCCTTTACGCCGCTTCAGGTCGCGCGTGGATACTCGGTGATGGCCAACGGCGGCTTCCTGATTGACCCGTACTTCATCAGCAAGATCGAGAACGATCAGGGCGGCGTGCTGTTCGAGGCGAAGCCGAAAATTGCCTGCCCTGACTGCGATATTCCGGTCATTTATGGCAATACGCCGAAATCTGAAGTACTTGAAAACAAGGACATGGAAGACCCTGCCGTGTCGCAGGAGCAGCAGAACGGCGTGGTGCCGCAGCCGCAGCTCGAGCAGGCGAACCAGGCGCTGGTGGCGCAGACCGGCGCGCAGGAATACGCCCCGCATGTGATCAACACGCCGCTGTCTTTCCTGATCAAAAGCGCGCTGAACACCAACATCTTCGGTGAGCCAGGCTGGCAGGGTACCGGCTGGCGCGCAGGACGCGATCTGCAGCGCCATGATATCGGCGGTAAAACGGGGACAACCAACAGCTCGAAAGACGCGTGGTTCTCCGGTTACGGTCCGGGCGTGGTGACCTCGGTCTGGATCGGCTTCGACGATCACCGCCGCGATTTAGGGCGTACCACGGCCTCCGGCGCGATTAAAGATCAGATTTCCGGCTATGAAGGCGGCGCGAAGAGCGCGCAGCCAGCCTGGGACGCCTACATGAAGGCCGTTCTTGAAGGCGTGCCGGAGCAGCCGCTGACGCCACCGCCAGGCGTGGTGACGGTCAATATCGACCGCAGCACGGGCCAGCTCGCCAACGGCGGTAATAGTCGCGAGGAGTATTTCATCGAGGGCACACAGCCAACCACACAGGCGGTGCATGAGGTGGGTACAGAGATTATCGATAACGGCGAAACGCACGAGCTGTTCTAAATGTAAAAATGCCCGGTAAAAACCGGGCAACACAGCGTAGGCCGGGTCAGGCGAAGCCGCCACCCGGCTTTTTTTATGGCCTACAGCCGCCCCTGCCCCTTCAGCCACTCCCGTACCAGGAACAGCGCGCTCACGTTGCGAGCCTCATTAAAGTCAGGGTCTTCCAGGAGGTCCATCAGGTGCGCCAGCGGCCAGCGAACCTGCGGCAGCGGCTCCGGCTCATCCCCTTCCAGCGATTCAGGATAGAGATCTTCCGCCACCACGATATTCATTTTGCTGGAAAAATAGGACGGCGCCATGCTCAGTTTTTTCAGGAATGAAAGCTCATTCGCCCCGAACCCCACCTCTTCTTTCAGCTCGCGGTTTGCCGCTTCAAAGACGGTTTCGCCCGGGTCGATCAGCCCTTTCGAGAACCCAAGCTCGTAAGATTCCGTTCCCACAGCGTATTCGCGGATCAAAATCAGATGATCGTCGACAATCGGCACAATCATCACCGCTTCGCGCGACGAGGGGCGCATACGTTCATAAACGCGACGCACACCGTTGCTGAACTCCAGATCCACACTTTCGACATTAAACAGGCGCGATTTGGCGACTGTTTCAACATTCAGAATGGTGGGTTTTTGTAGTGGTTTGCTCATCGTGATGGGTCTTAGCAGTGAGAACTGGCGTTATTGTGCGATACGCCGCACGGTTTCGGCAATGTCAATCGTTCTTTATTTACATTTATGCAACGTAGCAGGGATCAATCCTCAATTCAAAACAAATGTCAAGAGGTTGAAATGTTTCCAGGAATTTGCTGATATCGCGCCATAACAGGCTTTGCTATCATCACCGGTCACTGGGATGCGCTTCAGAATGCTCAAGTTCGACTCCATACTTGCCGATAGCCAGCCACAGACTCTCATTCAATGTAAAGGTGCTACTGACTACACCTGTAAGAAGATAAGTAAGATGGGGAAAGCATGAGCACCATTTTGATTGTTCTCGCTGCTATGCTGGCCGGCGCATTGGTTGCAGGGTGGTTGTACAGGCGCCGCATACAGCGCCGTTATCGCCTGCCTTTTTTAACTGCATTTGCGGGCGCGACCACGCGTAAACTCACGCAAGACGAGCGCGATGCGGTTGAAAACTATCTCGAAATCCTAAACCGTACTCAGCTCACGCCTGGGCCAACGGGTGCCACCGCTGCGCCCGTGGCGTTAAAGCTTAATGCGCAGAGTGATACCGTGCTCTGCGTGACGCGTTCCATCACGCGCTACGGCATCACGACTGATGACCCCAACAAGTGGCGCTATTACCTTGATTCCGTCGAAGTGCATCTCCCTCCGTCCTGGGAGCAATACATTAATGACGAAAACAGCGTTGAGCTGATTCACACCGATTCATTGCCTCTGGTTATCTCGCTTAACGGCCACACGCTGAATGAATATCTTCAGGAAGCCCCGCGTTTTGCGCTGGAGCGCGCCAGTTCGACGCAGGCTTCTATTCGTGGCGAAGAGACAGAGCAGATTGAACTGCTGAACATTCGCCAGGAGACGCATGAAGAGTACGCCCTGAGCCGCCCGGACGGCATTCGTGAAGCCCTGCTGATCGTCGCCGCCTTCCTGCTCTTTTTTTTCTGCCTGCTGACGCCGGATGTGTTTGTCCCCTGGCTGGCGGGCGGTGCGGTGCTGCTGCTGGCGGGCGGGTTTTGGGGGCTCTTTGCTCCGCCGGCCAAAACCTCGTTGCGCGAGATCCACTGCCTGCGCGGGACGCCAAAGCGCTGGGGTCTGTTCGGTGAAAACGATCAGGAACACCTCAACAATATCTCGCTCGGGATTATTGATCTGATTTACCCGCGCCACTGGCAACCGTGGATCGCGCAGGATTTAGGCCAGAAAACCGATATTGATATCTACCTTGACCGCCACGTTGTGCGTCAGGGACGCTTCTTATCCCTGCATGATGAAGTGAAAAATTTCCCGCTTCAGCACTGGCTTCGCAGCACGGTCATTGCAGGGGGCGCGGCGCTGGTCTTAGTCATGCTGCTGCTTTTCGTGCCGCTGGATATGCCCATCAAATTCACCCTGTCGTGGATCAAAGGGGCGCAAACCATTGAAGCGACCAGCGTCAACAAGCTGGATGAAGCCGGCGTGCGCGTGGGGGACACGCTGCGCCTGAAGGGAACCGGGATGTGTAATATTCACACGCCGGGGGCATGGAACACGCGTCAGAACTCGCCGTTCATGCCTTTCGATTGCTCGCAAATTATCTGGAACGACGCACCGCCGCTGCCGCTGCCGGAATCAGAAGTGGTGAATAAAGCCACGGCGCTTACCCAGACGGTTAACCGCCAGCTGCACCCGAAACCGGACGATGATTCACGCGTTAGTCCCGCACTGCGTTCGGCCATTCAAAAATCAGGCATGGTTCTGCTGGATGATTTTGGTGACATCGTTCTGAAAACGCAGGATCTCTGTT
Source organism: Enterobacter cloacae complex sp. IR5422 (assembly GCF_049238165.1). Taxonomy (NCBI): domain Bacteria; kingdom Pseudomonadati; phylum Pseudomonadota; class Gammaproteobacteria; order Enterobacterales; family Enterobacteriaceae; genus Enterobacter; species Enterobacter cloacae complex sp. IR5422. The sequence continues at coordinate 52,548 of NZ_JBMKHT010000006.1, forward strand.
CTTCGCAGGATGAGTGCATACGTCTTAAAAATGCCCTGGTCAACCTGGGGAACAGTAAAGACTGGGACTCGCTGGTAAAGCGCGCCGAAGCGGGACGACTGGATGGCGTCAACGTGCTGCTGCGTCCGGTGAGTGCTGAATCGCTGGATAACCTGGTCGCCACCTCCACATCACCGTTTATGATGCGCGAAACCACCCGGGCGGCTCAGGCGCTGAACAGCCCGGCACCGGGAGGCTTTGTGATTGCAAGCGATGAAGGCAGCGACCTGGTCGATCAGCCTTACCCGCAGGTTGCGCTTTATGACTACCCGGCGCAGGAGCAGTGGAGCCAGTTCCAGCGCCTGGCGCAGATGCTAATGCAAACGCCGTTCAGCGCAGAAGGGATTGTCACGAGTGTTTATACCGACGCCAACGGCACTCGCCATATCGGCCTGCACCGGATGCCGGATAGCGCAGGTTTATGGCGCTACATCGGCACCTCTCTGCTGATGACCGCGATGCTGATCGCCATTTTCTGGAACGGCTTTATGGCCCTGCGACGCTACCAGCGCTCGCGCACCCGGCTTGCAGAGATCCAGCAATATTATGAAAATTGCCTCAATCCTAAGCTGATCCCCTCCTCTGAGAGCCTGATCTGATAACGTCGTTGCGCGACAAGATGTGCTACCCTGTCGCGCACGATTCTTCTGGCTGGAGTTCCCCCCTATGCATCTTGATATCGACTGGCAGCAGGTCGACACCGTTCTGCTGGATATGGACGGCACGCTGCTCGATCTCGCCTTTGATAACTATTTCTGGCAAACGCTGGTGCCGGAAACCTATGGCGAGCAGCAGGGAATCTCCCCGGCAGAAGCGCAGGCATTCATTCGTTCGCAATATAGCGCCGTGCAACATACGCTAAACTGGTACTGTCTGGACTACTGGAGCGAGCGCCTCGGTCTGGATATTTGTGCCATGACCACCGCCCAGGGTCCACGCGCCGTGCTGCGCGAGGATACGGTTCCGTTCCTGGATGCGCTGAAAGCCAGCGGCAAACGCCGTATTTTGCTGACCAATGCGCATCCCCATAACCTGGCCGTGAAGCTGGAGCATACGGGTCTGGCATCACACCTTGATTTATTACTTTCCACCCACACATTTGGTTATCCGAAAGAGGATCAGCGGTTGTGGCATGCGGTGAAGGAAGAGACGGGCTTGCAGCCGGAACGTACGCTGTTCATTGACGACAGCGAGCCCATTCTGGATTCCGCGGCAAGGTTTGGCATTCGCTATTGTCTGGGCGTCACCAATCCTGACTCTGGCCTGGCTGAAAAAAGCTATCTGCGCCACCCGGGACTGAACGACTACCGCCAGATGATCCCCTCACTGACCGTGAAGGAGAGGCCATGAAAGAAAAACCCTCTGACGGGGTAAGACTGGATAAATGGCTGTGGGCGGCGCGTTTTTATAAAACGCGCGCCCTTGCCCGCGAGATGATTGACGGCGGAAAGGTGCATTACAACGGCCAGCGCAGCAAACCAAGCAAGCTGGTTGAGCTGAATGCCACCTTAACGCTGCGTCAGGGCAACGATGAACGTACGGTAGTGATTAAAGCCATTACCGAACAACGACGGCCCGCCCCGGAAGCCGTCCTGCTTTATGAAGAGACGGCGGAAAGCATTGAAAAGCGCGAGAAGACCGCGCTGGCGCGCAAAATGAATGCGCTGACCATGCCCCACCCGGACCGGCGACCGGACAAAAAAGAGCGCCGCGATCTGATGAAATTTAAACATGGTGAGAGCGAGTAACCCTCACCCGCACGAGAGATGAAAATGGCCCAACACGACCAATTACACCGCTATCTGTTTGAACAATTCGCCGTGCGCGGCGAACTGGTCACCGTATCCGAAACCTGGAAACAGATTCTGGAAAACCACAACTACCCGCTGCCGGTGAAGACCCTGTTGGGCGAACTGCTGGTTGCCACCAGCCTGCTGACCGCAACGCTGAAGTTTGCCGGCGATATCACCGTGCAGCTGCAGGGTGACGGCCCAATGTCGCTGGCGGTGATCAACGGCAATAACCAGCAGCAGATGCGCGGCGTGGCGCGCGTTCAGGGCGACGTGCCTGAAAATGCTGACCTCAAAACGCTGGTAGGTAATGGCTACCTGGTGATCACCATCTCCCCGGAGGAAGGTGAACGCTATCAGGGCGTGGTCGGTCTGGAAGGCGATACCCTGGCAGCCTGCCTGGAAGATTACTTCATGCGTTCTGAACAGCTGCCGACGCGTCTCTTCATCCGCACCGGTGAAGTGGACGGTCAGCCTGCTGCTGGCGGCATGCTGCTGCAGGTTCTGCCTGCGCAGGACGCGCAGACCAATGATTTCGAGCACCTGGCAACACTGACCGAAACCATCAAGGCGGAAGAGCTGTTCAACCTGTCGGCGACCGACGTGCTGTGGCGTCTGTACCACGAAGAAGAAGTGACCGTCTACGACCCGCAGTCCGTGGAGTTTAAGTGCACCTGCTCCCGCGAGCGCTGCGCTGGCGCACTGAAAACCCTGCCGGATGAAGAGATCGACAGCATCATGGCGGAAGACGGTGAAATTGATATGCACTGTGACTACTGCGGTACGCACTATGTGTTCAATTCGATGGATATCGCTGAGATCCGCAACAACGCCTCCCCGGCGGATCCGCAGGTTCACTAAACCTCTTTCCCCTCACCCTCTTCCGTTTGGGAAGAGGGCTGGGTTGAGGGGTAAAAAACACCCCCCAAGCTGAATCGTTTTCCCAATGTAACTCTTACGTAATTTTCTTACGTGTATGCGATTACATTCACATTCTTTCCGATAAAATCACCAGCCTTTAACCTTTTCGGAACATTTTCCCCAACAAAAAAGCGATTCCTGCGATAATCCGCCTGCGCTGTGACTGGAGTCGCAGCGTTTTCCGTTAGTAAGGGTTTTGTCCAGATGCGTGAATCTATGAGCCCCGTCGCGGTAAACAACCTCAGAAAAACCCTACAATTTCAGGCAGTACATATTGGCTAAGGAGCAGTGATATGCGTGTTACTGGTTTAACCCCGCAAGATCTCAAGGCTTATGGTATTCACGACGTCCAGGAAGTCGTCTACAACCCCGACTACGATACGCTGTATCAGGAAGAGCTCAATCCAGCACTGGAAGGATACGAGCGCGGTGTGTTGACGAATCTTGGTGCTATCGCCGTCGATACCGGTATTTTTACCGGTCGTTCGCCGAAAGATAAGTATATCGTCCGAGACGAAACCACCCGCGATACGCTGTGGTGGGCTGACAAGGGCAAAGGGAAGAACGACAACAAACCGCTCTCTCCGGAAATCTGGCAGCACCTGAAAGGGCTCGTCACCCATCAACTTTCCGGCAAGCGTTTGTTTATTGTCGACGCTTTCTGCGGCGCTAATGCCGACACCCGTCTCTCCGTACGTTTTATCACCGAAGTGGCCTGGCAGGCGCATTTCGTGAAAAACATGTTTATTCGTCCAACCGACGAAGAGCTGCAGGACTTCACCCCTGATTTCATCGTGATGAACGGCGCGAAATGCACCAACCCACAGTGGAAAGAGCAGGGTCTGAACTCCGAAAACTTTGTTGCCTTCAACCTGACCGAGCGTATCCAGCTGATCGGCGGTACCTGGTACGGCGGCGAAATGAAGAAAGGGATGTTCTCGGTCATGAACTACCTGCTGCCGCTGCGGGGCATCGCCTCCATGCACTGCTCGGCTAACGTCGGTGAAAAAGGCGACGTGGCGGTCTTCTTCGGCCTGTCCGGCACCGGGAAAACCACCCTGTCTACCGATCCAAAACGTCGTCTGATTGGTGATGACGAACACGGCTGGGATGACGACGGCGTATTCAACTTTGAAGGCGGCTGCTACGCGAAGACCATTCGCCTGTCTGAAGAGGCCGAGCCGGATATCTTCCACGCGATCCGTCGCGATGCGCTGCTGGAAAACGTCACCGTGCGTGCCGACGGCTCCATCGACTTCGACGATGCGTCGAAAACGGAAAACACCCGCGTCTCTTACCCCATCTACCACATCGACAACATCGTGAAGCCGGTGTCAAAAGCGGGTCATGCCACGAAGGTCATTTTCCTGACGGCGGATGCGTTTGGCGTGCTGCCGCCGGTGTCTCGCCTGACGGCCAGCCAGACGCAGTACCACTTCCTCTCCGGCTTTACCGCCAAGCTGGCGGGTACCGAGCGCGGCGTGACGGAGCCAACCCCAACCTTCTCCGCCTGCTTCGGCGCAGCCTTCCTGTCGCTGCACCCGACGCAGTACGCTGAAGTGCTGGTGAAACGCATGCAGGCATCCGGCGCGCAGGCATACCTGGTGAACACCGGCTGGAACGGTACCGGCAAACGTATTTCCATCAAAGATACCCGCGCCATTATCGACGCTATTCTGGATGGTTCTCTGGACGACGCCGAAACCTTCACGCTGCCGATGTTTGACCTGGCGATCCCAACGTCGCTGCCGGGTGTGGATACGCATATCCTCGACCCGCGCAATACGTACGGTTCGCCTGAACAGTGGCGCGAGAAAGCGGAATCGCTGGCGAAGCTGTTTATCGAGAACTTCGAGAAGTATACCGATACCCCGGCGGGTGCTGCGCTGGTGAGCGCGGGTCCAAAACTGTAGTCCATGTCGGGTGGCGGCTTCGCCTTACCCGACCTGCAAAAAAGGGTGGCTCATGCCACCCTTTTTTCAACTCTCTTTCACCTGCCCCCGCGTGACCGGAACCGGCAACCAGGCGCGAATGCTCAACCCACCCCGCTCGCTGGTACCAATCTCCAGCAACCCGTTATGGTTATCCACAATACGCTGCACAATCGCCAGGCCTAAGCCCGTACCGCTGGTGCTGCGCGCGCTGTCGCCGCGCACAAACGGCTGGAACAGATGCTTACGCTGCTCGGGTTTAATGCCCGGGCCGTCGTCTTCCACCTGGAACCAGGCGCGGTTGAGCTCAGACCCGCTGCTGACCTTAATCCAGCCGTTGCCGTAGCGCGCCGCGTTGACCACCATGTTCGCCACCGCGCGCTTAATGGAGAGCGGGTGCATACGAACCTGAATTTCACCGGCCTGAAGGTCAGTATCAATTTCACGCTCGTAGCCGCTTTCTGCCGCCACCACTTCACCCAGCACCGCGTTCAGGTCCGCCATTTCCATCGGCATCTCCTGGCCGGTGCGCAGGTAGTCGATGAACTGCTCGATGATGGCATTGCACTCTTCGATGTCCTTGTTGATGGACTCGGCAAGGTAACCATCCTCTTCCCCCATCATCTCCGTCGCCAGACGAATACGCGTCAGGGGGGTGCGCAGGTCATGGCTCACGCCCGCCATCAGCAGCGTACGGTCATCCGCCAGCTGCTTCACGCCTGCCGCCATATGGTTAAACGCACGCGTCACCGAGCGGACTTCCGAAGCGCCATACTCGCGCAGCGGAGGAGGAATAATGCCTTTACCGACCTGCAGCGCAGCGTGCTCCAGGTCGACCAGCGGTCGGTTTTGTATTCGGATAAACAGCCAGGCTCCGCCTATCGCCAGCAGCATAATCGCCAGGGTATAGCGGAACAGCGGCGAGAAATCGCCCTGATGGATTTCGGTCAGCGGGACGCGCACCCAGATGTTGGGTGACAGCCAGGTTTTCAGCCAGACAACGGGCGAGCTTTTGTTGACCTCGACGCGCACTTCCGTCGGGCCACCCAGCTGCTGCGCCATCTGCTGGCTGAGGAATTCATAGTGCTGCGCCCAGCGCAGACCCGCGTCTTCCGCCGCTTCATTCGAATAGAGCGAGATGCCCAGTTCACGGTAGATTTCACGACGAAACGCCGGGGGAACAACCAGCTGCGTGCCGTCCTCCAGCTGCAGCTTATCGGTCATCAGCATACGCACTTCGTAGGCCAGGACCTTATTAAATTGCTGGAGGCTCGGCAGGATCGCAAAGTTCAGCACCACCAGGTAGGTCGTCACCAGGCTGACGAACAGCAGGGTGACGATCAGTAACAGGGTGCGGGCAAACGAGCTTCGCGGCGAGAAGCGCATTCGCCTCATGCTTTAGAGCCGTCCGGGACGAACACGTAGCCCAGACCCCACACGGTCTGAATATAACGAGGATGCGCCGGATCTTCTTCCACCATGCGGCGCAGACGGGAGATCTGCACGTCGATGGAGCGTTCCATTGCGGAGTATTCGCGACCGCGCGCCAGGTTCATCAGCTTGTCGCGGGAGAGCGGTTCACGCGGGTGGCTGACCAGCGCTTTCAGCACCGCAAACTCGCCGCTGGTGAGCGGCATTGGCTCGTCTTCACGGAACATTTCGCGCGTGCCGAGGTTCAGCTTGAACTTGCCGAAGGCAATAACGGCTTCTTCCTGCGACGGTGCGCCCGGCAGCTCGTTCGCCTGACGGCGCAGCACGGCGCGAATGCGCGCCAGCAGTTCACGCGGGTTAAACGGTTTTGGAATGTAGTCGTCGGCGCCGATTTCGAGGCCCACGATACGGTCAACTTCTTCGCCCTTCGCCGTTACCATAATGATCGGCATCGGGTTGCTCTGGCTGCGCAGACGGCGGCAGATAGAGAGCCCGTCTTCGCCTGGCAGCATCAGGTCGAGAACCATCAGATGGAAAGATTCACGGGTCAACAGACGATCCATTTGCTCAGCGTTCGCGACGCTGCGAACCTGGAAGCCCTGCTCGGTCAGATAACGCTCCAGCAGCGCACGCAGGCGCATGTCGTCATCCACGACCAGAATTTTATAGTTTTCTTGCATTGTGTGTACTCCCAAAGGTTCGGATAGTCTTTGTAACAGCGTATTCTAAAAAAGTGCACGTATTCGACCAGTTAATTCTGGTATAAATTCTAGTCGAAATTGTTACAAAGCATATTTAACAGCAGCTTATCTTTTCATTTCACCACATAAATTATTATTAATCCTGTCTGTTACACTGTGTGGTACGTATTGTGCGCAAAACAGAGAACCGGCAGCAAAGGCAGCACCATGAAAACGCCCCTGATCACCCGCGAAGGGTACGAGAAGCTCAAAAAAGAGATGGATTTCCTCTGGCGCGAAGAGCGTCCTGAGGTGACCAAAAAGGTGACCTGGGCCGCGAGCCTGGGCGATCGCAGCGAAAACGCTGACTACCAGTATAACAAGAAGCGGCTGCGCGAAATTGACCGCCGTGTACGCTATCTGACGAAGTGCCTTGAGAACCTGAAAATCGTCGATTACTCCCCGCAGCAGGAGGGCAAGGTCTTCTTCGGCGCGTGGGTGGAGATTGAAAACGACGACGGTGACACCCTGCGTTTTCGCATCGTCGGCTACGATGAAATTTTTGGTCGTAAGGATTACATCTCCATCGACTCCCCGATGGCCCGCGCGCTGCTGAAAAAGGAAGTGGGGGATCTGGCCGTCGTGCAAACCCCAGCCGGTGAAGCCAGCTGGTACGTTAATGAGATCGTCTACGTAAAATAGTCCGAGAGCGCCCTCCCCGGCTGGCATTTTGCCGTGTCAGCCCGTATAACTATCCCCTGATTTTTTCGACTCAACAGATGATAAAGCCATGATGAAAGATTCGCTCTGCCGCATTATTGCGGGTGAACTTCAGGCCAGAGCCGAACAGGTAGAAGCTGCCGTTCGCCTGCTTGATGAAGGGAACACCGTGCCGTTTATTGCACGCTATCGTAAGGAAGTCACCGGCGGTTTGGATGACACGCAGCTGCGTAACCTGGAGACCCGTCTGGGCTATCTGCGCGAGCTGGAAGAACGTCGTCAGGCGATCCTCAAATCTATCGGCGAACAGGGCAAGCTGACCAGCGAGCTGGAAAGCGCCATTAACGGCACCCTGAGCAAAACCGAACTCGAAGACCTCTATCTGCCGTACAAGCCGAAGCGCCGCACGCGCGGACAGATTGCAATTGAAGCGGGTCTTGAGCCGCTGGCCGACCTGTTGTGGAACGAGCCGTCCCACGATCCGGATACCGAAGCGGCGAAATTCATCGACGCCGACAAAGGCGTAGCGGACACCAAGGCCGCCCTCGACGGCGCACGCTACATTCTGATGGAGCGCTTCGCTGAAGATGCCGCCCTCCTCGCTAAAGTGCGTGATTACCTGTGGAAGAACGCCCACATCGTCTCTACCGTCGTCGCGGGTAAAGAGGAAGAAGGCGCGAAATTCCGCGACTACTTCGATCACCACGAACCGATTTCCACCACCCCTTCCCACCGCGCGCTGGCAATGTTCCGCGGCCGCAACGAAGGCGTGCTGCAGCTCTCCCTGAACGCCGACCCGCAGTTTGACGAGCCGCCGAAAGAGAGCCACTGCGAGCAGATCATCATCGACCATCTCGGCCTGCGCCTGAACAACGCCCCGGCTGACAGCTGGCGCAAAGGCGTGGTGAGCTGGACCTGGCGCATCAAGGTGCTGATGCACCTCGAAACCGAGCTGATGGGCACCGTGCGCGAACGCGCCGAAGATGAAGCCATCAACGTCTTCGCCCGCAACCTGCACGACCTGCTGATGGCCGCCCCTGCTGGCCTGCGCGCGACCATGGGTCTCGATCCGGGTCTGCGTACCGGTGTAAAAGTCGCTGTCGTTGACGGCACCGGCAAGCTGGTCGCCACCGATACCATCTATCCGCACACCGGCCAGGCAGCGAAAGCGGCCGTCGTGGTGGCGGCGCTGTGCGAAAAATACAACGTCGAACTTGTCGCCATCGGCAACGGTACGGCGTCCCGCGAAACCGAACGTTTCTATCTCGACGTGCAGAAGCAGTTCCCGAAAGTGACGGCGCAGAAAGTGATCGTCAGCGAGGCCGGGGCGTCCGTCTATTCTGCGTCCGAGCTGGCGGCCCAGGAGTTCCCGGACCTGGACGTTTCCCTGCGCGGTGCAGTCTCGATCGCTCGCCGCCTGCAGGATCCGCTGGCGGAACTGGTGAAGATCGATCCGAAATCGATCGGCGTGGGCCAGTATCAGCATGACGTGAGCCAGACTCAGCTGGCGCGCAAGCTGGATGCGGTGGTGGAAGACTGCGTAAACGCCGTTGGCGTTGACCTGAACACCGCCTCCGTCCCTCTGCTGACCCGCGTAGCGGGCTTAACCCGCATGATGGCGCAAAACATCGTCGCCTGGCGCGATGAGAACGGCCAGTTCCAGAACCGTCAGCAGCTGCTGAAGGTAAGCCGTCTGGGGCCAAAAGCGTTTGAGCAGTGCGCGGGCTTCCTGCGCATCAACCACGGCGATAACCCGCTCGATGCCTCCACCGTTCACCCGGAAGCGTACCCGGTGGTGGAACGCATCCTGGCCGCCACCCAGCAGGCGCTGAAGGATCTCATGGGCGACAGCAGCGCCCTGCGCAACCTGAAAGCCGTTGATTTCACTGACGACAAATTTGGTGTGCCAACCGTTACCGACATTATTAAAGAGCTGGAAAAACCGGGCCGCGATCCGCGTCCTGAGTTCAAAACGGCGACCTTTGCTGACGGTATCGAGACCATGAACGACCTGCTGCCAGGCATGGTGCTGGAAGGTGCGGTGACTAACGTCACCAACTTTGGCGCGTTCGTGGATATCGGCGTGCATCAGGATGGCCTGGTCCATATCTCATCCCTTGCCGACAAGTTCGTTGAAGACCCGCACACCGTGGTCAAAGCGGGCGACATCGTGAAGGTCAAAGTGCTGGAAGTGGATCTGCAGCGCAAGCGTATCGCCCTGACCATGCGTCTGGACGAGCAGCCGGGTGACACCAGCGCGCGCCGCGGCGGCAACGGCGGGGGCCGCGAGCAGCAGCGTCCGGCCGCGAAAGCGGCAAAACCGCGTGGACGTGACGCCCAGCCTGCAGGCAACAGCGCGATGATGGATGCGCTGGCGGCCGCGATGGGTAAAAAACGCTAAGGTTGTACATGCCCGGTGGCGCTACGCTTACCGGGCCTACGGTTTTGTAGGCCGGGCAAACGCAGTGCCGCCCGGCAAGCAGGCCGCAGGGAATTAAAATAAATAGCGTGTAGCCATATTTAAACCGCGAATTATCACCCCGTTAACAAATACCTCTCTTTTCGTTTTCCCGGCATTTCAGCAAATATTGAGCAAGGTCAAACAGGCCGTAAATTAATACCGTAAACAACATTCCGTCACAGTTTTAATATTGCTGATAAAAACTATTCTCATTATCATCGCATAGTAGATAATTTAACCTTTCGTGGAATCAGGCGTTATGCAATTCACTCCAGACAGTGCATGGAAGATTACCGGTTTTACCCGCGAAATTAGCCCGGCCTATCGGCAAAAGCTGCTGTCGCTTGGCATGCTGCCCGGCTCGTCATTCCAGGTCGTACGCGTGGCGCCGTTAGGCGATCCGGTTCATATCGAAACCCGACGCGTGAATCTGGTCCTGCGTAAAAAAGACCTCGCGTTAATAGAAGTCGAAGCCTTATCCCGATAACAAGCCAGCGGTTTCAGTGAGTCCAGAAAAATGAAAAAGTTAACTATTGGCTTAATTGGCAATCCTAATTCCGGCAAGACTACGCTTTTTAACCAGCTGACCGGGGCTCGCCAGCGCGTGGGCAACTGGGCGGGCGTAACGGTTGAACGTAAAGAGGGCCAGTTCACGACGACAGACAACCAGGTGACGCTGGTTGACCTTCCCGGCACCTACTCCTTAACCACCATTTCGTCGCAAACTTCGCTCGATGAGCAAATCGCCTGTCACTACATTCTTGGCGGCGATGCGGATCTGCTGATCAACGTGGTCGATGCCTCGAACCTCGAGCGTAACCTCTATCTGACGCTGCAGCTGCTGGAGCTGGGTATCCCCTGCATCGTGGCGCTCAACATGCTCGACATCGCAGAGAAACAAAAGCTACGCATCGACGTTGATGCCCTCTCCGCGCGCCTCGGGTGCCCGGTCGTTCCGCTGGTCTCGACGCGCGCGCGCGGTATTGATGCGCTGAAGCTGGCCATTGACCGTCACGCGGGAAATCGCGACGTTGAGCTGGTGCACTACGCCCAGCCTCTCCTGCGCGAAGCCAACGTGCTGGCGCAGGAGATGGACAAAGCCATGCCTGCTAAACAGCGCCTGTGGCTTGGCCTGCAGATGCTGGAAGGGGATATCTACAGCCGCGCTTATGCCGGTCATGCGGCCGATAAGCTGGACGTGACGGTGGCCCGTCTTAGCGACGAGCTGGACGACCCGGCGCTGCACATCGCCGATGCCCGTTACCAGGCTATCGCCTCGATCTGCGACGTGGTCAGTAACGCGCTGACGGCGGAACCCAGCCGCTTTACGGCGGCGGTGGATAAGATTGTGCTCAACCGCTTCCTCGGTTTGCCGATCTTCCTGCTGGTGATGTACGTGATGTTCCTGCTCGCCATTAACATCGGTGGCGCGCTGCAGCCGATTTTTGACGCCGGTTCCGTCGCGGTCTTCGTGCACGGCATTCAGTGGGTGGGCTACACCCTGCACTTCCCGGAATGGCTCACCATCTTCCTCGCGCAGGGGATCGGCGGCGGTATCAATACCGTTCTGCCGCTGGTGCCGCAGATCGGCATGATGTACCTGTTCCTCTCGTTCCTGGAAGATTCCGGCTACATGGCGCGCGCGGCGTTCGTGATGGATCGTCTGATGCAGGCGCTGGGCCTGCCGGGCAAATCCTTCGTCCCGCTGATCGTCGGCTTCGGCTGTAACGTGCCGTCGGTGATGGGCGCGCGCACGCTGGATGCACCGCGCGAGCGTCTGATGACCATCATGATGGCGCCGTTTATGTCCTGCGGTGCCCGACTGGCGATCTTTGCGGTCTTTGCGGCAGCCTTCTTTGGCCAGCAGGGCGCGCTGGCGGTCTTCTCGCTGTACGTCCTGGGCATCGTGATGGCGATCCTGACCGGCTTAATGCTGAAACACACCATCATGCGCGGTGAAGCGTCGCCGTTCGTGATGGAGCTGCCGGTGTACCACGTCCCCCATCTGAAAAGCCTGGCGATCCAGACCTGGCAGCGTCTGAAAGGCTTCGTCCTGCGCGCCGGTAAGGTGATTGTCATCGTCAGCGTTTTCCTGAGCGCGCTGAACAGCTTTACCCTGAGTGGACAGGCAGCGGATAACATTAACGACTCTGCCCTCGCCTCCGTCAGCCGCGTCATCACGCCGGTCTTCAAACCGATTGGCGTGCATGAGGATAACTGGCAGGCAACCGTCGGGCTGTTTACCGGCGCGATGGCAAAAGAGGTGGTTGTCGGTACCCTGAACACGCTCTACACCGCCGAGAACATTCAGGAGCAGGAATTTAACCCGGCGGAGTTTCACCTCGGTGACGAACTGCTGGGTGCCGTAGAGGAAACCTGGCAGAGCCTGAAGGACACCTTCAGCCTGAGCGTGCTGGCGAACCCGATTGAGGCGAGCAAAGGCGACGGCGAGATGGCGACCGGTGCCATGGGCGTGATGGGCGAGAAGTTTGGCAGCGCGTCCGCGGCCTACAGCTACCTCATCTTCGTTCTGCTCTATATTCCATGCATCTCCGTGATGGGGGCGATTGCCCGCGAGTCCAGCCGCGGCTGGATGGGCTTCTCCATCCTGTGGGGATTAAACATCGCGTATTCGCTGGCGACGCTGTTTTATCAAACCGTTAATTTCAGCCAGCACCCGCGCTACAGCCTGGTCTGCATTCTCGCGGTTGTGCTGTTTAACGTGATCGTTCTCGGCCTGCTGCGGCGGGCACGCAGCCGCGTCGACATCGACCTGCTGGCAAACCGTAAAACCGCCGCAACCTGCTGCAACAGCCCGGCAGGCGACTGTCACTAAGGAGCACACCCCATGGCATCGTTGATTCAGGTTCGTGACCTGCTGGCACTGCAGGGGCGAATGGAGGCGAAACAGCTGAGCCTCAGCCTGCATACGCCGCAGCCGATGATCGACGCCATGCTGGAAAGACTGGAAGCCATGGGGAAAGCGGTGCGCATTCAGGAAGAGCCGGACGGTTGTCTGTCCGGCAGCTGTAAACATTGCCCGGAAGGAAAAGCCTGCCTCAGGGAGTGGTGGGCACTGCGCGAATAAAGGCGGACAGCGCCGAACAAAACTCGCCAGGATGTGAAATAAATGGCGCGTGTGCCGCTTTAGCAACCACCATTGATTGGCTTTCCGGCCACAGGTTATCCAACAGTGGCACCACCTTACGCGGAACCAGCCCGTCCAGATAGCCATACATACGCAGGTGCGGAAGCGCCAGCGACGCCAGCGGTTCACGCAGATCGATCGTCTTGAGTATCTCAAGCCCCCCGTTAAGCACCTCAACGTCAGGCATCGGCAGCGACAGCACGGTCTGCTTCAGCGTGCGCGCGTCCTGACGCGCGGTTTCTGTACCCATCGTCTGCAGCGCGAGAAAACGCTCCACCGTCCGCTGGAAATCGTCGCTTAGCTGCTGCTGGAATCCTGCCAGCACTTCAGGCTTGATCCCCGGCCACGCGTCCTGCGCGCTAAAGCAGGGTGACGAGGCAACGGTAACCAGCGCGCTTACGCGCCCGGGGTTATCCAGCGCAATCTTGCTTGCCACCAGCCCGCCCAGGCTCCAGCCCAGCCAGACAGCGTTTTGCGGCGCGGCGTCCAGAACCTGCTGCGCCATCTCATCAAGCGACATCGCGCCAAAGCCGCGGCTGCGGCCATAACCCGGCAAATCCACCAGATGCAGCGTAAATTGCGAGGCAAGTTCCTCGCTTACGCAACGCCACACTTCAGCATTCAGTCCCCATCCGTGCAGCAGCACAAGATGGCAATTTCCCGTTCCGACGGTCTGCCACCACAGCGTCTTCATCAGTTACTGTTCTCTTTTTCACATGGAGGTTGCACATGCTAACAGTACCTGGGTTGTGCTGGCTATGCCGAATGCCGCTGGCACTCAGCAGGTGGGGCATCTGCTCCGTCTGTACGCGATCGCTGCAATGGCGTATCGGGATCTGTCCACAATGTGGTTTACCGGCCACAAATCCCTCTTTGCCCTGTGGCCGGTGCCTGAAAAAATCCCCGCCGTGGAGCGCGCTGGTGGCGGTGGATAATTATGTTCCGCCGCTGAGCAGGCTGATTCACGCGCTGAAGTTTTCCGGTCAAAGTTCCCTGGCACAGCCCCTTGCGCGACTGCTACTGCTGGCGGTTTTGCAGGCGCGGCGCCACCGCGCATTGCCGAAAATCGACAGGGTGGTAAATGTCCCCCTGTACCGACGTCGGCACTGGCGGCGGGGCTATAACCAGAGTGACCTGATCTGCCGTCACCTCGCCCGGTGGCTTGGCTGTCAGTATGATGCCCGCGCGCTGACGCGTGTTCATGCCACCGCCATCCAGCATCAGCTCAGCGCCCGGCTTCGCAAAAGAAACCTCAAAAATGCCTTTCGCCTTGAATTGCCGGTCGACGGTCTCCATATCGCGATTGTGGATGATGTCGTCACCACAGGCAGTACCGTTGCTGAACTTTCCCGACTGCTTTTGCAAAGCGGCGCCGCGTCGGTTCAGGTATGGTGTCTGTGCCGTACCTTGTAGCCCTTCTTCAATGGGCGTATGATTATACCCAGGTAATTTAGTCAACTATTAGGCCAAAGCTATGATCCGTATTTCCGATTCTGCACAAGCGCACTTTGCCAAACTGCTGGCAAATCAGGAAGAAGGGACGCAGATCCGTGTGTTTGTGATCAATCCAGGCACGCCGAATGCAGAATGTGGTGTTTCTTATTGTCCTCCGGACGCCGTGGAAGCCACCGACACTGCCCTTAAATTTGAACAGCTCACCGCCTATGTTGATGAGCTGAGCGCACCGTATCTTGAAGATGCGGAGATCGACTTCGTCACCGATCAGCTGGGATCTCAGCTGACCCTGAAAGCGCCGAACGCGAAAATGCGTAAAGTGTCTGACGATGCCCCGCTGATGGAGCGCGTTGAGTATCTGCTGCAATCCCAGATTAACCCGCAGCTGGCTGGCCATGGCGGTCGTGTTTCCCTGATGGAAATCACCGACGAAGGTTTTGCCATTCTGCAGTTTGGCGGCGGCTGTAACGGCTGTTCAATGGTCGATGTCACCCTGAAAGAAGGGATCGAGAAGCAGCTGCTGAACGAGTTCCCGGAACTGAAAGGCGTGCGTGACCTGACCGAACACCAGCGCGGCGAGCACTCTTATTACTGATTCATTGCCCGTCTGTATTGCCCGGTGGCGCTGCGCTTACCGGGCCTACAAAACCCTGCTCCCCCTCTTCACTCCCCTCTATATGTTGACCTGCGTCTCATAATTCACATTTTGCCTTCCAGGGTGATTCTCAATCACGCCATGTTACCCGTATCATTCCCATGGGCACTAAGCACACTCATAACAGCCGACTAAACTTAATCGTTTAAAAGGCATCAGTATTAGTGCCGTTACTTCTCTGTTCCCAGTTGGGACAACCGGAATTTGTCGTTGAAACAATGACGTTACCCATAACAATTCAAAGGCCAGGTAAATCATGCCATTAGTCATCGTTGCTATCGGTGTTGTGTTATTACTGCTCTTGATGATCCGCTTCAAAATGAACGGATTTATCGCTCTGGTTCTGGTGGCACTTGCAGTCGGTCTGATGCAGGGGATGCCGCTGGTTAAAGTTATCAGCTCGATTAAAGCCGGTGTCGGCGGCACGCTCGGCAGCCTGGCGTTGATCATGGGCTTCGGCGCCATGCTCGGTAAAATGCTGGCGGACTGCGGTGGCGCCCAGCGTATTGCCACCACGCTTATCGACAAATTTGGTAAGAAGAACATTCAGTGGGCAGTGGTGTTAACCGGCTTTACCGTTGGTTTCGCGCTGTTCTATGAAGTAGGCTTCGTGCTGATGCTGCCGCTGGTGTTCACCATTGCGGCTGCCGCGAGCATCCCGCTGCTGTATGTCGGTGTGCCAATGGCCGCGGCGCTGTCCGTGACCCACGGCTTCCTGCCGCCGCACCCGGGCCCAACCGCTATCGCCACCATCTTCCACGCCGACATGGGTAAAACCCTTCTGTTCGGCACGATTCTGGCGATCCCGACGGTGATTCTGGCAGGCCCGGTTTATGCCCGCTTCCTGAAAGGCATTGATAAGCCGATTCCGGAAGGTCTGTACAGCGCCAAAACCTTCACCGAAGAAGAGATGCCTGGCTTTGGCGTCAGCGTCTGGACCTCTCTGGTACCGGTGATCCTGATGGCGATGCGCGCCGTGGCAGAGATGGTTCTGCCAAAAGGTCATGCGTTCCTGTCCGTTGCAGAATTCCTGGGTGACCCGGTGATGGCAACGCTGATTGCCGTGCTGATCGCAATGTTCACTTTCGGTCTGAACCGCGGCCGCTCCATGGATCAGATCAACGACACGCTGACCTCTTCCATCAAAATCATTGCCATGATGCTGCTGATCATCGGCGGTGGCGGTGCGTTCAAACAGGTTCTGGTTGACAGCGGCGTGGACAAATACATCGCTGCTATGATGCATGAAACCAACGTGTCGCCGCTTCTGATGGCCTGGTCTATTGCCGCGGTTCTGCGTATTGCGCTGGGTTCTGCGACCGTTGCAGCGATCACCGCAGGCGGCATCGTTGCGCCGCTGATTGCCACCACGGGCGTGAGCCCTGAGCTGATGGTTATCGCCGTCGGTTCCGGTAGCGTGATTTTCTCTCACGTAAACGATCCGGGCTTCTGGCTGTTCAAGGAGTACTTCAACCTGACGATCGGTGAAACCATCAAGTCCTGGTCTGCGCTGGAAACCATTATTTCGGTGTGCGGTCTGGTCGGGGTGCTGCTGCTGAATATGGTGGTCTGATGCCCTAAGTCGGGTGGCGGCTACGCCTTACCCGACCTACATGAGCACCACCTGATAATAAAAAACCCGCCACTGGCGGGTTTTTTATTACTTCTTACCAGCAGCTTTTCGCCGCTTATCCAAATCCTTAATCAGCCTGTTCACCCCATCATCGGCAAACATCGCCTCAAGCGTGGTGGACAGCTTGCGACGCCAGTTCTTGTACTGATAGCTGGTACCCGGAATGTTCACCGGCTCCGCCATATCAATCCAGTCTTCCGGCTGCAGGCCCAGCAGCGCGCTGTTGCTGTCGGCAATATAGCGTTGCAAACCGCGGTTGAGTGTCGCAGTCATCGCCATCAGCGACGCTTTATGCCCGGCGCGCTTCGGCAGACAGCCATGCTTATGCAGCGCATCCAGCAGCCCCTGTTTGGAGAGCTCGCGATCCTGATAAAGACCGCGTAACACCTCTTCGTCAGGATACAGGCCCAGCGTTTTGCCAAGGGTCAGATCGCCGCTTTCCCAATAGCCACGAAGCGTAGGAAGGTCATGCGTCGTCGCGACTGCCATTGACTGTTCAGGGTACGCTTGCGGCGCGCGGAAGGTTTTCTCATGGTCGTTTTCAAAATAGAGCACTTTATAGGAGTAGACGCCGCTGTCGCGGAGCTTGCTGACAATCTCCACCGGCACGGTACCGAGATCTTCACCGATCACCATGCACTGGTGACGCTTGCTTTCCAGGGCCAGGATCGACAGCAGATCGTCAACCGGATACTGCACGTATGCCCCGTGATCCGCCGTTTCACCGTACGGGATCCACCACAGGCGCAGCACGGACATCACGTGGTCAATACGCAGCGCCCCGCAGTTCTGCATGTTGGCGCGCAGCAGGTCGATAAACGGCTCGTAGGCGCGCGCCGCCATCACGTGCGGATCCATCGGCGGCAAGCCCCAGTTCTGGCCGAGCGGGCCAAGGATATCCGGCGGCGCGCCGACGGAGGCCTTCAGGCAGTAGAGTTCACGGTCGCACCAGGTTTCCGCGCCGCCCTCTGCCACACCGACGGCCAGATCGCGGTACAGGCCAATCGGCATTTTATAGCCCTGGCTCACCTGCCAGCAGGCGGCAAACTGGCTGTACGCCAGCCACTGCAGCCACAGGTAGAAGTCCACTTCATCAGCATATTTTTTACAGAACGCTTTCACTTCCGGCGTGTCGACGGATTGATACGCTTCAGGCCAGACCGGCCAGCCCCAGCGCATTTCGTCCTCTTTTACCTGATATGCGTGCAGCGCATCGAACGCCGCCTGCCAGTACAGGCTCTCGCCCTCCTGCGCCACAAACTGGCGGAACGCAGCCATCTGCTCGTCATCGCGCTGCGAAAAGCCTTTCCACGCCAGACGCAGCGCGGCCATTTTCAGCGCCGTGACGGTGGAGTAATCCACCCAGTCGGCTTCGCGCGCCTGCTTCAGCGCCTGCTGCGTGGTACTGAGTTTCCACCAGGCCTGCGCCTCTTTGCTGTTTTTGAAGTCATCTAAGGCGTTAACGTCGATATAAATCACGTTCAGCCAGCGACGGGAGGACGGGCTGTACGGGCTGGCGCTCTCCGGGTTGGCCGGATAGAGGGCGTGGATCGGGTTGAGGCCGATAAACGCGCCGCCGCGCTCGCCCACGGATGCCAGCATGTTCTTCAGATCGCCAAAATCACCGATCCCCCAGTTGCTGTCGGAGCGCAGCGTATAGAGCTGCACGCAGGCGCCCCACAGCTTTTTCCCTTCGAGCAGCGCCTGCGGCTCGTAGCAGCGTTTTGGCGCGACGATCACCCGGCAGTGGAAACGCCGATCGTCCTGGGTGAGCGTCAGGGTGTGGTAGCCCTCCGGCAGCTTCGCCGGAAGGTTAAGGGTTTTGCCGCCGGTGGCGTGGCCTTTGTGCTGATGCCCCTCTTCGGTCGTGAGCAGCCAGCTAAACTCGCCGCGCCCTTCCACCGCGAGCGGCATCTTTTTACCTGCGGTGAATACCTTCACGTTCGGCACCGGCGCAACCGACGCTTTCGCGTCGGTTTTGTGCATGGCATCCAGCAAACGTCTTTTGGTGTCGGCGCCAATAGACTGTGGTTTGCCGTGAGCATTAATGTAACTGAGGCTAATTCCCGCCGCCTGCGCGGCACTGTCCAGACGTTTACTCTCCATCGCGCTTCCTTAGCGTTTTGCCTGCCAGATACGGGCCTGATAATCACGGATTGAGCGGTCAGAGCTGAACATGCCGCAGCGCGCGGTGTTCAGAATGCACGCCCGGGTCCACGCTTCCTGGTCGCGATACAGCACGTCGACCTGTTTTTGCGCTTCAACGTAGGCCGTGAAGTCCGCCATCACCAGATACGGGTCACCGCCGTGTTTGTCCATGCTGTGCAGCATCTGGTCAAACGCGTGCTTGTCGCCGTCGCTGTATTTGCCGCTCTCCAGCTCCTTCAGCACCGCGTCCAGCACTTTGTCTTTCTTACGCCATTTCACCGGGTCGTAGCCTTTGGCCTTGATGGCTTTCACCTCTTCCACGGTGTGGCCGAAGATAAAGATATTCTCTTCGCCCACCTTCTCGGCGATTTCGACGTTCGCCCCGTCCAGCGTGCCGACGGTCAGCGCGCCGTTCAGCGCCAGCTTCATGTTGCCGGTACCGGAGGCTTCTTTTCCTGCGGTTGAGATCTGCTCGGAGATATCCGCCGCCGGGATCAGCATTTCAGCCGCCGAGACGCAGTAATCCGGCAGGAACACCACCTTCAGCTTGTCGCCCACGTTCGGATCGCTGTTGATCGCCTCCGCCACTTTATTGATGGCGAGGATAATGTTTTTCGCCAGGTAGTAGCCCGGCGCCGCCTTCGCGCCGAACAGGAACACGCGCGGCACGCGGTCAGCCTGCGGGTTCTCGCGGATCTCTTTGTACAGCGCCAGAATGTGCAGCAGGTTCAGGTGCTGACGTTTGTACTCGTGCAGGCGTTTGATCTGGATATCGAAAATCGCATTCGGGTTGATCTCAATCCCGGTGCGCGCTTTCACGAACGCCGCCAGGCGAACTTTGTTCTCCAGCTTGATCGCGCGGTACTGTTCGCGGAATTTCGCGTCGTCAGCGTATTTTTCCAGGTTGATGAGCTGGTCCAGATCGTTCGCCCACTCTTTCTTCAGGGTCTTGTCCAGCAGGCCAGCCAGCAGCGGGTTGCACTGCTTGATCCAGCGACGCGGCGTAATGCCGTTGGTCACGTTGTGGAATTTGGTCGGCCACAGCTGGTGGTATTCCGGGAACAGATCTTTGACCACCAGATCCGAGTGCAGCGCCGCCACGCCGTTCACCGCAAAGCCGCTTACTACGCACATGTTCGCCATGCGTACCTGCTTATCGTGAACCACCGCCAGCTTCGCCCAGACCGCTTTGTTGCCCGGCCAGGTTTTATCCACCAGGGTTTTAAACTGGTCGTTAATCTTGTTGATGATCTGCATGTGGCGCGGCAGCAGCGCTTTCACCAGCTTCTCATCCCAGCACTCAAGCGCTTCTGGCATCAGGGTGTGGTTGGTGTAGGCAAAGGTACGGCTGGTGATGGCCCAGGCGTCGTCCCAGCTCAGCTGATGCTCGTCAATCAGCACGCGCAGCAGTTCCGGGATGGCAATGGTCGGGTGCGTGTCGTTGAGCTGAATCACTTCGAAGTCCGGCAGCTGCGCCAGCTTGCGGCCCGCCAGGTGATGGCGACGCAGAATGTCCGCCACGGAGCAGGCGCACTGGAAGTACTGCTGCATCAGGCGCAGCTTTTTACCGGCCAGGTGGTTGTCGTTCGGGTAGAGAACTTTGGTCAGCTTCTCGGCGTCGATGCCCTGCTGCTCGGCACGCAGGAAATCGCCGTCGTTAAATTTGGTCAGGTTAAACGGATGGGCGTGCTTCGCCTGCCACAGACGCAGCGGCTGCGCCACGCCGTTACGGTAGCCAAGCACCGGCAGATCCCAGGCTTCGCCGGTAATGGTGAACGCAGGTTCCCAGAGGCCTTGCTTCGTCACTTTCCCGCCAATGCCAACCTGCACGTCCAGCTGCGCGTTATGACGGAACCACGGGTAGGTATTGCGATGCCAGTCGTCCGGCGCTTCCATTTGATGGCCGTCAGCGAAGGACTGACGGAACAGGCCGTACTGGTAGTTCAGACCGTAACCAATCGCCGACTGGCCGACGGTCGCCATGGAATCCAGGAAACAGGCCGCCAGACGCCCCAGGCCACCGTTGCCCAGCGCCGGGTCAATCTCTTCTTCCAGCAGATCGGTCAGGTTAATGTCGTGTTCTTTAAGAACGTCACCAACCTCCTGATACCAGCCGAGGTTCAACAGGTTGTTGCCCGTCAGACGGCCAATCAGGAACTCCATTGAAATGTAGTTTACATGGCGCTGCCCGTTTGCCGGTTTTGCCAGAGGTTGAGCATCCAGCTGCTCTGCGAGCGCACCGCTCACTGCCTGCCACCACTGGTGAGGCGTCATCTCGTTAGCAGCATGAAGGCCAAAACGCTGCCACTGACGCGTCAGGGCAGCCTGGAATTGAGCTTTGTTGAAGGTAGGCTGTGACATAGGGGATCGGCATCCTTTAGAAAGAAAACACAAGTTGGCGCTAGTGTGCCTGGCTCATTTCACCTCTTCCTCCTCCCGTAGGGGATTAGACAGGGAGGAGTAGCGGGGATGAGCAGAAAAGTGTGATCAAGGCCACTCTCAGAGCATAGTTCGAGTGTGCCCGGAAGATAAAAAAGTAACCGAGGAGAATGTCAAAGAAATGAAATGCAGTTTCGGATGAAATTAAACCCTGCCGAAATAATTACTTACCTGGAATAATATTTTTGCAACAGGATGTCATGACGATGAAAGGTATTATTCTCGCTGAACTTTACCCACACTTTATTAAATTTGACGTCACTATCCCTTCCTGAAACCAGTTTCAGCGCAGCCGCAGCACAACCATACAAGCCAGCAATGACGCGGCATTAAAGCCCTTTCCAGAAAGTTCCATCATCTGCCTGAATGTTTTGTGACAGAGTGCAAATTCAGAGCCACCAAATCCAGACATAACTTGCAATAGTTCTCTTTCTGACCGACCTTATATCGTATTAATTACGAAGCGCAAAAAAAATAAAATCTCTCGTTCCCCACAGTGAAGTGAAACCTATGTTGATTCCGTCTAAATTAAGTCGCCCGGTTCGTCTTGACCATACAGTGGTCCGCGAGCGTCTGTTGGCTAAACTTTCCGGCGCGCATAATTTCCGACTGGCGCTGGTTACGAGCCCTGCAGGTTATGGAAAAACAACGCTCATCTCGCAATGGGCCGCAGGTAAGAGCGATCTTGGCTGGTACTCCCTTGATGAGGGCGATAACCAGCAAGAACGTTTTGCCAGCTATCTGATTGCCGCCATACAGCAAGCCACCCATGGACACTGCGTCGCCAGTGAGGTGATGGTGCAAAAGCGCCAGTACGCCAGCCTGTCCTCCCTTTTCTCTCAGCTGTTTATCGAACTGGCTGAATGGCATCGCCCGCTTTACGTGGTGATTGATGATTACCATCTCATCACTAACCCGGTGATTCATGAATCGATGCGTTTCTTCCTGCGCCATCAGCCGGAAAACCTGACGTTAGTGGTGCTGTCACGCAACCTGCCGCAGTTGGGTATTGCCAACCTGCGCGTGCGCGATCAGCTTCTGGAAGTGGGTAGCCAACAGCTTGCTTTTACCCACCAGGAAGCGAAACAGTTCTTCGACTGCCGCCTGAACTCACCGATTGAGGCCGCCGAAAGCAGCCGTCTGTGTGATGACGTCGCAGGCTGGGCAACGGCGCTGCAGCTGATTGCCCTCTCTGCCCGGCAAAACAACAGCCCGGCGCATCAGTCAGCGCGCCGCCTGGCCGGCATCAACGCCAGCCACCTCTCTGATTATCTGGTGGATGAGGTGCTGGACAGCGTCGATCCCTCGACGCGTAATTTCCTGCTGAAAAGCTCGCTGCTGCGCTCCATGAACGATGCGCTGATCGTGCGGGTGACGGGCTGTGAAAACGGTCAGCTTCAGCTCGAAGAGATTGAACGTCAGGGCCTTTTCCTGACGCGCATGGACGATCCCAGCGAGTGGTTTAGCTATCATCCGCTGTTTGGCAGCTTCCTGCGCCAGCGCTGTCAGTGGGAGCTGGCGGTTGAACTGCCGGAGATCCACCGTGCCGCTGCCGAAAGCTGGATGGCACAGGGCTTCCCGAGCGAGGCCATCCACCACGCGCTCGCCGCCGGTGACGCCAGCATGCTGCGCGATATCCTCCTCAATCACGCGTGGGGCCTGTTTAACCACAGCGAGCTGACCCTGCTGGAAGAGTCCCTGAAAGCCCTGCCGTGGGAAAGCCTGCTGGAGAATCCGCGTCTGGTGCTGCTGCAGGCCTGGCTGATGCAGAGCCAGCATCGCTACAGCGAAGTGAACACCCTGCTGGCGCGCGCCGAGCAGGAGATGGAAAGCGAGATGGATACCACCCTGCACGGCGAGTTCAACGCGCTGCGCGCTCAGGTGGCCATTAACGATGGCGACCCGGACGAAGCGGAACGGCTGGCGATGGTCGCGCTGGATGAACTGCCGCTGGCCAACTTCTACAGCCGCATCGTTGCGACCTCCGTACACGGCGAAGTACTGCACTGCAAGGGCGACCTCACGCGCTCGCTTTCACTGATGCAGCAAACCGAACAGATGGCGCGTCGTCATGATGTCTGGCACTACGCGCTGTGGAGCCTGATCCAGCAGAGCGAGATTTTATTCGCGCAGGGGTTCCTGCAGGCCGCCTGGGAAAATCAGGAAAAAGCGTTCCAGCTGATTCGCGAGCAGCATCTGGAACAGCTGCCGATGCACGAGTTCCTGCTGCGTATTCGCGCTCAATTACTGTGGGCATGGTCGCGTCTGGATGAAGCAGAAAGCTGCGCCCGCCAGGGTGTGGATGTTCTTTCCAGTTTCCAGCCTCAGCAGCAGCTGCAGTGCCTGGCGCTGCTGGTGCAGTGCTCGCTGGCGCGCGGCGATCTCGATAACGCCCGCAACCATCTTAACCGCCTGGAAAACCTGCTCGGCAACGGCCAGTATCATAGCGACTGGGTGTCAAACGCCGACAAGGTCCGGGTGATTTACTGGCAGATGACCGGCGATAAAAAATCCGCCGCCAACTGGCTGCGTCAGACGCCAAAACCGGAATTTGCCAACAACCACTTCCTGCAGAGCCAGTGGCGCAACATTGCCCGCGCGCAGATCCTGCTCGGTGAATTAGAGCCCGCAGAGATTGTGCTGGAAGAGCTGAACGAAAACGCGCGCAGCCTGCGCCTGATGAGCGACCTGAACCGCAACCTGCTGCTGCAAAACCAGCTCTACTGGCAGGCGGGCCGTAAAAACGATGCCCAGCGCGTGCTGCTGGAGGCGCTACAGCTGGCAAACCGCACCGGGTTTATCAGCCACTTTGTAATTGAAGGGGAAGTGATGGCCCAGCAGCTGCGTCAGCTCATTCAGCTCAACACGCTGCCGGAGCTGGATCAGCATCGCGCCCAGCGCATTCTGCGCGAGATTAACCAGCATCATCGCCACAAGTTTGCGCATTTCGATGAGAACTTCGTTGAACGTCTGCTAAACCACCCGGAAGTGCCGGAGCTTATCCGCACCAGTCCGCTTACCCAGCGCGAATGGCAGGTTCTGGGGCTGATCTATTCAGGCTACAGCAACGAGCAGATTGCCGGCGAGCTGGCGGTGGCGGCGACCACCATCAAAACGCATATCCGCAACCTGTACCAGAAGCTGGGCGTGGCGCATCGACAGGATGCGGTGCAGCATGCGCAGCAGCTGTTGAAGATGATGGGGTACGGCGTTTAGTTTTGTGCGGTCTGATGCCCTCTCCCACAGGGAGAGGGAAAACAATTTGTAGGTCGGGTAAGCGCAGCGCCACCCGACACAACCGTTAGCACAGTTCCAGCTGCAAATTATTATCTTTAATTACCTGCATCACGCCCGCTGGCGGCATCACGTCGGTATAGACCGCATCCACCATGCTGATGCTGCCCATGTTCACCATCGCGTTACGGCCAAACTTCGAGTGATCCACCACCAGCATCACGTGGCGTGAGTTTTCAATGATCGCGCGCTTGGTGCGTACCTCGTGGTAATCAAACTCCAGCAGCGAACCGTCGCTGTCGATGCCGCTGATGCCCAGAATGCCGAAGTCGAGGCGGAACTGAGAGATAAAGTCGAGGGTCGCTTCACCGATAATCCCGCCGTCGCGGCTGCGCAGCTCGCCGCCCGCGAGGATGATGCGGAAATCGTCTTTCTGCATCAGGGTGTTGGCCACGTTCAGGTTGTTGGTGACCACGCGCAGGTTCTCGTGATCCAGCAGCGCATGGGCGACCGCCTCCGGCGTGGTGCCGATATCAATAAACAGCGTCGCCCCGTTCGGGATCTGGCTGGCGACCTTGCGGGCAATGCGCTCTTTCTCCGCCGTCTGCGTGGCTTTACGGTCGTGCCAGGAGGTGTTAACCGAGCTGGACGGCAGCGCCGCGCCACCGTGGTGGCGAAGAATACGGTTCTGATCGGCCAGGTCGTTCAGGTCACGACGGATGGTTTGTGGGCTGACGGCAAACTGCTCCACCAGCTCTTCGGTGCTGACGTATCCCTGTTTTTTTACCAGTTCGATAATGGCGTCATGACGTTGTGTTTGTTTCATCAATTATCCCTGAGAATTATGTTCGTTTTCGCGCATGGAGCGTGTCGGCAAAGGCCATCGCCAGCCCCACGGCCAGCCCGGCGACGTGCGCACCGTTGGCGATAGACATACCAAACAGATCAAACCATCCGGCAATTAGCCATATTAACGCAAAGGTTATCAATCCGCGTTGCAGATAGATGCCGCTTTGCGGATCGCGCTCCCCGCGAAGCCAGACGTAGCCCATCAGGGCATAGACGACACCCGACAGCCCGCCAAACCACGGGCCGCTGAACTTGTGCTGTACGTAGCCGCTCAACAGGGCGCTGATGATGGTGATAACGATCAGCTTGCCGCTGCCCAGACGCTTTTCAACGGCACCGCCGAGATACCACCACCAGAGCAGGTTGAAGAGGATATGCATCACCGAGAAGTGCATCAGCGCGTGGCTAGAGTAGCGCCATACGTCAAACTCAAGCGACGGATCATAGGGCCACGCCAGGGCAATCATCACGCTCTGGTCGCCGACCACGTTCATGATAATAAAGACGATGATGCAGGCCGCCATCAGCAGCAGCGTAAACGGGCCCGCGCGCTCGCGAAGGGTGGCAAGGAAGGGAAAGCGGCTGTAGTGCAATCCGCTGCCGGTCTGGCCGGATTGCCAGCTGGCCGCGAGATAGCGCGGGTCGCCAGGGTTCTCAAGAAAACGCGCCAGCTCCTCGTTTACCCGCCCGGCCTGGCTCTCATCGGCCAGCCAGACGTCGGTTTGCGTATGTTGCTGAATAGTAAGAATAACGCCCTGCGTCGCCATATAGTCGACAAACGCCTGGGCGACGCGCGGGTTGGTAAAAGAGGTGATCATCAACATGGGCAGCGGTCGCTTATTTCCACACAAAAGGGGACAGTATAGCGGGATCAGCGCTCAAACGCGTATTCCACTTCCGCCGGGAAATGACGATGCCAGGCATCGAAACCGCCGTCGACGCTGTAAACCGCGTCGTAACCCTGCTGAAGCAGATACTGCGCCGCGCCTTTGCTGCTGTTGCCGTGATAGCACATGACCATCACCGGCGTGTCGAAGTCGTTATCGCGCATAAACGCGCCCAGCGTGTCGTTGGTGAGATGAAACGCGCCCGGCGTATGGCCCATCGCAAAACTCTGCGGATCGCGGATGTCCACCAGCACCGCTTTTCCCTGGTGCATCTTCTGGTGGGCTTCTTCTACGTTAATACATTCAAACTGATCCATGGTGTTCTCTTAACAGTGGTCAACGACAAGATTTTACCCCGTAGTGTACGTCCTGGCGGCGGGTAAACGCCATTATGTTATCCATATCACTCTAAATTGTTTTTTTGATGTTACCAAAAGCGCGTTCCTTTGCTATTATGAGCGATATCGAACATTTCTGAGCTTTAACGAAAGTGCATGAGGGTGTTATGGAAACCAAAGATCTGATTGTGATAGGCGGTGGCATCAACGGTGCCGGTATTGCGGTCGATGCCGCAGGACGCGGTTTATCCGTACTGATGCTGGAAGCTAACGATCTCGCCTGCGCGACGTCGTCCGCCAGCTCCAAACTGATTCACGGTGGCCTGCGCTACCTGGAACACTACGAATTCCGCCTGGTCAGCGAAGCGCTGGCCGAACGTGAAGTGCTGCTGAAAATGGCCCCGCATCTGGCGATTCCGATGCGCTTCCGCCTGCCCCATCGCCCGCATCTGCGTCCGGCGTGGATGATCCGCATTGGTCTGTTTATGTACGATCATCTGGGTAAACGCACCAGCCTCCCGGGTTCAAAAGGGTTGCGTTTTGGCTCAGAATCGGTCCTTAAGCCTGAAATCGTGCGCGGATTCGAATATTCCGACTGTTGGGTGGACGATGCCCGCCTGGTGCTGGCGAACGCGCAGATGGTTGAGAAGAAAGGCGGCGAGGTGAAAACCCGCACCCGCGCGACCGCTGCCCGTCGTGAAAACGGCCTGTGGATTGTCGAAGCGGAAGATATCGATACCGGCGAGAAATTCAGCTGGAAAGCGCGCGGCCTGGTGAACGCCACCGGCCCGTGGGTGAAGCAGTTCTTTGATGACGGCATGCATCTGCCATCCCCGTACGGCATCCGCCTGATAAAGGGCAGCCACATTGTGGTGCCGCGCGTGCATACCCAGAAGCAGGCTTACATCCTGCAGAACGAAGACAAGCGCATCGTGTTCGTCATCCCGTGGATGGACGAATTCTCGATCATCGGTACCACCGACGTGGAGTACAAAGGCGATCCGAAGAACGTTGAGATCGACGAGAGCGAAGTCAACTACCTGCTCAAAGTGTATAACGCGCACTTTAAGAAACAGCTGTCGCGCGACGACGTGGTCTGGACCTACTCTGGCGTGCGTCCGCTGTGCGATGACGAGTCTGACTCACCGCAGGCCATCACCCGCGACTATACGCTCGATATTCACGACGTAGACGGCCAGGCGCCGCTGCTGTCCGTGTTTGGCGGCAAGCTCACCACCTACCGCAAGCTGGCCGAGCACGCGCTGGAAAAACTGGCGCCGTACTATAAAGGCATTGGCCCGGCATGGACCAAAGGCGCGGTACTGCCCGGCGGTGATATCGGCGATAACCGCGATGATTACGCCGCGAAGCTGCGCCGTCGCTTCCCGTTCATCACTGAAGGGATGGCGCGCCACTATGCCCGCACCTACGGCAGCAATACCGAGCTGATCCTGGGTGATGCAAAAGAGATTGCCGATCTGGGCGAGCATTTCGGTCACGAGCTGTACGAAGCCGAGCTGCGTTATCTGGTTGAGCACGAGTGGGTGCGTCGTCTGGATGATGCTATCTGGCGCCGTACCAAAGAAGGGATGTGGCTCAACGCCGAACAGCAGTCTCGCGTGGCGCAGTGGTTGCTGCAACATGCGGCGAAACGTGAGCTGTCGCTGGCGTCTTGATGCAAAAAAACGCCCGGTGGCGCTACGCTTACCGGGCCTACGTGATCAAGTAGGCCGGGTAAGGCGAAGCCGCCACCCGGCTTTGTTTTTACAACCTCACCGGATCAATATGCCAGATCGTCTCGGCATACTCCTTGATGGTCCTGTCTGACGAGAAATAGCCCATATTGGCGATGTTGTACATCGCGGCGCTGGTCCACTTCTCAGGCTGGCGATACAGTTCGTCCACCTTATCCTGACAGTCGACGTAGCTGCGGTAATCCGCCAGCACCTGGTAGTGATCGCCAAAGTTAATCAGCGAATCCACCAGATCGCGGTAGCGGCTCGGTTCATCAGGGCTAAACACGCCGGTTGCAATCTGCGTCAGTACCTGACGCAACTCTTCATCCTCTTCGTAATATTGACGCGGCGAGTAGCCTTTCCTGCGCAGCGCCTCCACCTCTTCCGTCGTATTACCGAAGATAAAGATATTGTCTTCACCCACGTGCTCCAGCATCTCGACGTTCGCCCCGTCCAGCGTGCCGATGGTCAGCGCGCCGTTGAGGGCAAACTTCATGTTACTGGTGCCGGATGCCTCCGTCCCCGCCGTGGAAATCTGCTCAGAGAGATCCGCCGCCGGGATGATCAGCTGCGCCAGGCTGACGCTGTAGTTCGGAATGAACACCACCTTCAGCTTGTCGCCAATGTCCGGATCCTGGTTAACCACCTTCGCCACGTCGTTGATGAGATGAATAATATGCTTCGCCATGTAGTAGGCCGACGCCGCCTTACCGGCGAAGATCTTCACGCGCGGCACCCATTCGGCCGTCGGGTCGGCCTTGATGCGGTTGTAATGGGTGATCACGTGCAGCACGTTCATCAGCTGACGCTTGTATTCGTGGATGCGTTTGATCTGAACGTCGAACAGCGCTTTCGGGTTTGCCACCACGTTCAGGTGCATCGCCAGCCAGACCGCCAGACGCTTTTTGTTCAGCAGCTTGGCTTCGCGCACGGCTTTGTTCACCGTCGGGAAATCAATATGCTGTTCCAGCTCGCTCAGCTGGCTCAAATCGGTACGCCAGGTGCGGCCGATATTCTCGTCCAGCACCTCCGAGAGCGGCTGGTTGGCCAGCGCCAGCCAGCGGCGCGGGGTGACGCCGTTGGTCACGTTGCAGAACCGCGTCGGGAAGATCTTCGCGAAGTCCGCAAACAGCGACTGCACCATCAGGTTCGAGTGGAGCTCGGACACGCCGTTGACCTTGTGGCTGATGACAACCGCCAGCCAGGCCATGCGCACGCGGCGGCCGTTCGACTCATCAATGATGGACGCGCGGCTCAGCAGGCCGGTATCGTTTGGATACTGCTCCTGCAGCGTCTTGAGGAAGTAGTCGTTAATCTCAAAGATAATCTGCAGATGGCGCGGCAGGATTTTGCCAAGCATGTCCACCGGCCACGTCTCCAGCGCTTCGCTCATCAGCGTGTGGTTGGTGTACGAGAACACCTGGCAGGTCACCTCAAAGGCGTCGTCCCAGCTGAACTTATGCTCGTCGATCAGCAGGCGCATCAGCTCCGGAATAGAGAGCACCGGGTGGGTGTCATTAAGGTGGATCGCGGTTTTCTCCGCCAGGTTGGCGTAGGTTTTGTGCAGCTGATGGTGGCGGCTGAGGATGTCCTGAATGGTCGCCGAAACGAGGAAATACTCCTGACGCAGGCGCAGCTCGCGGCCTGAGTAGGTCGAGTCATCCGGGTACAGCACGCGGGATACGTTCTCGGAGTGGTTTTTATCCTCCACCGCCGCGAAGTAATCACCCTGGTTAAATTTACCGAGGTTAATTTCGCTACTGGCCTGAGCGCTCCACAGGCGCAGCGTGTTGGTGGCATCGGTGTCGTAGCCGGGGATGATCTGGTCGTAGGCCACGGCCAGGATCTCTTCCGTTTCCACCCAGCGGGATTTTTTTCCTTCCTGCTGAATACGCCCGCCAAAGCGCACCTTATAGCGCGTGTTGTGGCGCTTGAACTCCCACGGGTTGCCGTACTCCAGCCAGTAGTCCGGGGACTCTTTCTGACGCCCGTCGACGATGTTCTGTTTGAACATGCCGTAATCGTAGCGAATACCGTAGCCGCGGCCCGGCAGCGCCAGCGTCGCCAGCGAGTCGAGGAAGCAGGCGGCAAGACGTCCCAGACCGCCGTTACCGAGGCCCGGGTCGTTCTCTTCGTCGATCAGTTCTTCTAAATCTAACCCCATCTCTTCCAGTGCGGTTTTGACGTCGTCATAAATACCGAGCGACAACAGCGCATTGGACAGCGTGCGGCCAATCAAAAATTCCATCGACAGATAGTAAACCTGACGCGTCTCCTGCGAGAGCTGGGCGCGGTTTGAGCGCAGCCAGCGTTCAACTAAGCGGTCGCGCACCGCAAACAGGGTGGCGTTCAGCCACTCGTGCTTGTTGGCAATAACCGGATCTTTCCCGATGGTGAACATCAGCTTGTAGGCGATGGAGTGCTTTAACGCCTCAACGCTGAGCGTGGGTGAAGAGTAGCTAAATGGAGCGTTCATATCAGTAACTTCGCCTCGTTACATCAAGCGTTGATAGAGATCGCGGTATGACTGCGCCGCAACGTGCCAGCTAAAGTCCATGGACATCGCCTGGCGTTGGACGTAGCGCCACAGCGATGGACGGGACCACAAGACGAAAGCACGCCGAATCGCCCGAAGCAGCGACCAGGCATTACTGTCCTCAAAGACAAACCCGCTGGCGATACCGTCCACCAGGTTTTCCAGCGAGCTATCCGATACCGTATCCGCCAGCCCGCCCGTGCGGCGCACCAGCGGCAGGGTGCCGTATTTCAGGCCGTAAAGCTGCGTCAGGCCGCAGGGTTCGAAACGGCTCGGCACCAGGATGACGTCCGCGCCGCCCATAATGCGGTGCGAAAACGCCTCGTGGTAGCCAATCTGTACGCCCACCTGCCCCGGATGTTCCGCGGCGGCGGCAAGGAAACCTTCCTGCAATACCGGGTCGCCCGCGCCGAGCAGCGCCAGCTGCCCGCCCTGCTCTAGTAAACCGGGCAGCGCCTCCAGCACCAGATCCAGCCCTTTCTGGCTGGTCAGGCGGCTTACGACGGCGAACAGCGGCACTTTATCGTTAACCTTCAGGCCCATCGCAATCTGCAGCTGGCGTTTGTTTTCCGCTTTGTCTTCCACGGAGTCACGACCGTAGCGCGCCGCCAGCAGGAGATCGGTTTCCGGGCTCCAGATCTGTTCATCCACGCCGTTCAGAATGCCCGACAGGCGGCCTTCGCGGTGGCGCTGCTGCAGCAACCCTTCCATGCCGTAGCCAAACGCCGGCTGGGTGATCTCACGCGCGTAGGTTGGGCTCACCGCCGTGATGTGATCGGCGTAGTACAGTCCCGCCTTCAGGAACGAGATCTGCCCGTTAAACTCCAGACCGTGCATGTTAAAGAACGACCATGGCAGATCGATGTCATTCATGTGATGGGCGTAGTACATCCCCTGATAGGCCAGGTTATGCACGGTAAAGACCGATTTCGCCGGGTGGCCGCGCGCGGCGAGATACGCCGGAGCAAGCCCGGCGTGCCAGTCGTGCGCATGCACCACATCCGGACGCCAGAACGGATCCAGCCCCGTCGCCATTTCTGCTCCAACCCAGCCGAGGAGCGCAAAGCGCAGCACGTTGTCGGTATAGGCGAACAGGTTCGTATCGTGATACGGGCTACCCGGGCGATCGTATAAATGCGGCGCGTCGATCAGGTAAATCCCTACGCCATTGTAATGTCCAAACAGCAGGGTAATGCGTCCGGCAAACGTTTCACGGCGGGTCACCACTTTTGCATCAGGTATACCGCGCCGGATATCCGGAAAGGCGGGCAGCAGGACTCGGGTATCCACGCCTCCGGCGATTTGCGCCGCCGGTAATGCGCCAAGCACATCTGCCAGACCGCCCGTTTTTAATAACGGGAACATCTCAGAACATACGTGTAAAACCTGCATCATCGCTCCTGTTTGATTTGCAGCTTCCGCAACATTTCCCGTGTGACTAACACGATCCCCTCTTCCGAACGGTAGAAACGACGCGCGTCTTCTTCCGCATTCTCCCCAATGACCATCCCTTCAGGGATGACGCAGGCACGGTCGATCACGCAACGACGCAGACGACACGAGCGCCCTACCCAGACATCCGGCAATAAGACTGCCGAATCGATATTACAGAATGAATTTATCCGCACGCGCGGGAACAGCACCGACTGCACCACGACCGAACCGGAGATGATGCACCCGCCGGACACCAGCGAGTTCAGCGTCATGCCGTGGCTGCCGGAGCGGTCCTGCACGAATTTGGCTGGCGGCAGCGACTCCATATGGGTACGAATCGGCCAGTTCTGGTCGTACATATCCAGTTCAGGCGTGACCGATGCCAGATCGAGGTTCGCTTTCCAGTACGCTTCCAGCGTGCCCACATCGCGCCAGTACGGTTCCGCATTCGGGTCGGACTGCACGCAGGACAGCGGGAAAGGATGTGCATACGCCATGCCAGCTTTGGTGATTTTCGGAATGATGTCTTTACCGAAGTCGTGGCTTGAGTTTTCGTCTTTGTCGTCTTCTTCCAGCAGCTCATAAAGATAATCTGCGTCAAAGACATAGATCCCCATGCTGGCGAGCGATTTGGTGTCATCGCCCGGCATGGTTGGCGGGTTCGCCGGTTTTTCAACGAAGTCGATAATTTTGTCGTCGGCATCCACGTGCATGACGCCAAACGCCGTCGCTTCAGCAACGGGCACGGGCAGACACGCCACGGTGCAGCGCGCCCCTTTTTCGACGTGGTCGATAAGCATGTGGGAGTAATCTTGCTTGTAAATGTGGTCCCCGGCGAGGATCACAATGTATTCCGCGTTATAGCGACGAATGATGTCGAGGTTCTGGGTGACCGCATCCGCCGTTCCGCGATACCAGTTCTCGCCGTGAACGCGCTGCTGCGCAGGAAGGAGATCGACAAATTCGTTCATCTCTTCGCTGAAGAATGACCAGCCGCGCTGAATATGCTGCACCAGGGTGTGCGACTGATACTGCGTGATGACGCCAATGCGGCGAATGCCCGAGTTCAGGCAGTTGGAGAGCGCAAAGTCGATAATACGGAACTTACCACCAAAGTGAACGGCCGGCTTGGCGCGCTTGATGGTCAAATCTTTCAGACGGGTACCACGCCCGCCCGCAAGTATCAGGGCAACCGTTTTTAATGGTAGCTGGCGTGCCAACATTAAGGGATCGTTCTTCTCTAATCTAACCATGACTAACTCCTTTTTTATCATCTTTGGAATACGCACACTCCGTGCGCAGGCCCGTGCCAGACAGCCATTACTACCGGATTATCCGCTCCGGCAAAGGGGGGAACGGCTCGCCACTCCCCGTCAGGTAAAACAATCTCTGCGACGTCATCCGTCGCGTTCAGCGTGACCAGCCATTTATCCGACAGCAGGATTTGCAGGCGTGGTACGCCGTGTTGCCACTCTTGCGCGCTTAACGGTTGCGCGTCTTTATTCAGCCAGCGAACGTTGCCGTCACCCTCTTCCCACCAGCTGTTGGCGGTCAGCGCGGGGATCTGCTGGCGAAGATGGATCAGCGCAGCGGTAAAATGAATCAGCCCGCTGTTGGCTTCACCCCAGTCGAGCCAGGTTAAGGTGTTGTCCTGGCAATAGGCGTTGTTGTTACCGTGCTGGCTGTGACCATGCTCGTCGCCTGCCAGCAGCATCGGCGTGCCCTGCGACAGTAAAAGCGTTGTCAGCAGCGCATGAACGCTGGCGCGTCGCCGCTCTATCACATCCAGACTTCCGCCTAACCCTTCTATACCATGATTAAAGCTATGGTTATTGTTAGTGCCATCGCGATTCTCTTCGCCGTTCGCCTCATTGTGTTTCTGATTGAAACAAACGCAGTCCCTGAGCGTAAAACCGTCGTGCGCCGTCAACAGATTAACGGTGGCCGACGGGCGTTTGCCGTCGCGCTTAAAGAGATCGCTCGACGCGGCAAAGCGCCCGGCAAATTCCCCCAGCGACAGGTTCCGCTCCAGCCAGAAGCGGCGTACGGCGTCGCGGTAGTGGTCGTTCCACTCGGCAAACAGCGGCGGGAAATTCCCGACCTGATAACCGCCTTCACCGATGTCCCACGGCTCGGCAATCAGCTTCACCTGCGAGAGCACCGGACAGTTTTTTATCGCCTCAAACAATGGCGCCTGCTGGCTGAACGCCGGCGTGCGTCCCATCACCGGCGCCAGGTCGAAACGAAAACCGTCGACGTGGAACGTCTGCACCCAGTATTTCAGGCATTCATACGCAAAGTGCGTGACCGCCGGATGGCTGAGATTGAGCGTGTTACCGCAGCCGGTCCAGTTCTCATAATCGCCATCGTGCCTGATCCAATAATAGCTACGGTTATCAATTCCGCGCATGGAGAGCGTCGGGCCGTCGAGATCGCTTTCTGCGCTGTGGTTCAGCACCACGTCCAGAATGACCTCAATGCCCGCCGCGTGGAGCGCCTTCACCGCATCGCGGAACTCGTCCCGCGCCTTTTCCGGATGGACGGCATAGCGCGGCTCGAGCGCGAACATCGCCAGCGGGTTATAGCCCCAGTAGTTGCTCAGCCCCAGCCGCTGCAGACGCGGCTCGCTGGCAAAATGGGCGACGGGGAGCAGTTCCAGGGCGGTGATGCCGAGGTGTTTCAGGTAGGCGATCATGGTGGGATGCCCGAGCGCCTTGTAGGTGCCGCGCATCTCTTTGGGGATCGACGGATGCAGGTACGTCAGCCCTTTGACGTGGGCTTCATAAATGACGGTCTTGCCCCACGGCGTCTGCGGCGGGGCATCGTCTTCCCAGTCATAAAGATCGTTCACCACCACGCTTTTTGGCGCGACGGGCGCGCTGTCGCGGTGGTCGGGCTCGCCGTAGCCCACGTGGAAGAGCGGGTCATCTTTAAATTCGCCGTCCACGCGGTGCGCGCACGGATCAATCAGCAGCTTCGCCGGGTTAAACCAGTGCCCCTGCGCGGGATCCCACGGACCGTGAACGCGAAAGCCGTAGTGCATGCCGGGCCGCCCTCCGGCCAGGTAGCCGTGCCAGGTATCCCCCGTGCGCGCGGGTAAATCGTAACGGTGCTCGTTACCTTCCCCGTCAAACACGCACAGTTCAACCCGCTCGGCGTGAGCGGAAAAGAGGGTGAAGTTCACCCCTTTTCCGTCAAAATGCGCCCCGAGCGGTTCGGGTTTACCTGCCGTAAGCTGCGTCATTCGCCCTCCCGCATTAGCCAGATGGTGCCAAGCGGCGGCAGCGTCAGGCTCAGGGAGTTGGGTCGCCCGTGGCTTTCAATGGCGTCGCTCTGTACCAGCCCACCGTTACCGGCGTTGCTGCCGTGGTAGTGCATCGAGTCGGTATTCAGAATTTCGCGCCATTTGCCCGGCTGGTTAATGCCGAAGCGGTAATGTTCGCGCGGCACCGGCGTAAAGTTGCTGGCGACGATGATCTCGTTACCCGCTTTGTCACGACGCACAAAGACAAACACCGAGCGCTCGTGGTCGTCCACCACCAGCCATTCAAAGCCGTACGGATCGAAGTCGAGCTCGTGCAGCGCTTTGTGGTGGCGATAGGTCAGGTTCAGATCGCGCACCAGACGCTGCACGCCGTGGTGCCAGTTGTCGCCGCCTTCCAGCAGATGCCAGTCGAGGCTGGCGTCGTGGTTCCACTCGCGACCCTGGGCGAACTCATTGCCCATGAACAGCAGTTTCTTGCCCGGGAAGGCAAACATCCAGCCGTAATAGGCGCGCAGGTTGGCAAACTTCTGCCACGCGTCGCCCGGCATGCGGTCGAGAATCGATTTTTTACCGTGTACCACTTCATCGTGCGACAGCGGCAACATGAAGTTTTCGGTGTAGTTGTAGAGCATACCGAACGTCAGCTTATCGTGATGATACTTACGGTGAACCGGATCCAGCTTCATGTAGTCGAGCGTGTCGTGCATCCAGCCCAGGTTCCACTTATACCAGAACCCCAGGCCGCCTGATGACGGCGGACGGGAGACGCCCGCAAAGTCGGTGGACTCTTCCGCCATGGTCACGGCACCGTCCACCTGCTCGCCGATAATGCGGTTGGTATTACGCAGGAATTCAATGGCTTCCAGGTTTTCGCGGCCGCCAAACTCGTTCGGGATCCACTCCCCCTCTTTGCGGCTGTAGTCGCGGTAGATCATTGACGCCACCGCATCCACGCGCAGGGCGTCAATGCCAAACCGCTCGATCCAGTACAGGGCATTCCCGACCAGGTAGTTCGACACTTCACGGCGACCGTAGTTGTAGATCAGCGTGTTCCAGTCCTGGTGATAGCCCTCGCGCGGATCGCTATGCTCGTACAGCTTCGTGCCGTCAAACTCTGCCAGCGCAAAATCATCCGCCGGGAAATGGCCCGGCACCCAGTCGAGGATCACGTTCAGCCCGGCGGCGTGCGCGGCATCAATGAAATAGCGGAAGTCGTCGCGGGTGCCGAAGCGGCGGGTCGGCGCATACAGCCCGGTGGGCTGATAGCCCCAGCTGCCGTCGAACGGATGCTCGTTGACCGGCAGCAGCTCAAGGTGGGTAAAGCCCATCCATTTGGCGTATGGCACCAGCTGGTCGGCAAGCTCCCGGTAACTCAGCCAGAAGTTGTTATCGGTATGGCGGCGCCAGGAGCCGAGATGGACTTCATAGACGGATATTGGCGCATCAAAACGGTTGGCCTGTTTACGCTCCTCCGTCTGGACGACCTTCTCCGGCAGGCCGCAGATCAGCGACGCGGTATCCGGGCGCATCTGCGCTTCGAAGGCATACGGGTCGGCTTTAATGCGCAGCTTGCCGTGGGCGTCGATCATCTCGAATTTATAAAGCTGCCCGTGGTGCGCCCCGGGGATAAACAACTCCCAGATGCCTGTTTCCCGACGCAGGCGCATCGGGTGACGGCGGCCGTCCCAGTAGTTGAACTGGCCGACAACGGAGACGCGCTGGGCATTGGGCGCCCACACGGAGAACCGCGTGCCGGTGATGCCGTCCATGGTATCGGCATGGGCACCCAGCGTTTCATAAGGACGCAGATGCGTCCCCTCGGAGAGCAGCCAGGCATCCATCTCTTTAAGCAGAGGGCCGAAGCTGTAGGGATCGTCAATCAGGTTCTGCTGGCCGTGCCAGAGAACGGCGAGCTGATAGCGAAAAGGGTTTTTACGACGGGGCATCACGCCCGAGAAGAAGCCACGGGAATCGAGGCATTCAAGGTTACCGACTTTGCGGCCGGTTTTGGGTTCAATCACCCAGACTTCTGTGGCATCCGGCAACAGGGCACGAACTTCCAGACCGGCCTCAGTACGGTGCATCCCAAGCACAGAAAAGGGGTCAGCGAAATGACCCGCAATAAGCGCATTAATCACGTCTCTATCCACACGATCGGACATGGTATTCATCCTGTTTTTATGTCGTCCTTTTTAAGCGCTCCGGGACGACTTTTAATGTGACCTGAACGGGACAGCACAAAAATGTGCATCCATTCTGCTCCGTTCGAACCTCAGGTAAGAAATGACTCTTCCTTAAAGCATAGCCAACGCTCTAAATGACTCCTGATAAAAAATAAGACATACGCGTGTTACTCCATGTAGTACGCAAAAAAAAGGGGTGAAAATCACCCCCGGTATTTAACAAATTATTACGCCAGCTGGCGCAGCATGCGGCGCAGCGGCTCAGCGGCGCCCCACAGGAGCTGGTCACCAACGGTGAACGCGGAGAGATACTCCGGCCCCATGTTCAGCTTACGCAGACGGCCAACCGGCGTGGTCAGCGTGCCGGTCACCGCTGCCGGGGTCAGCTCGCGCATGGTGATATCGCGATCGTTTGGCACCACTTTCGCCCACGGGTTGTGCGCGGCCAGCAGCTCTTCCACGGTCGGAATAGACACATCTTTTTTCAGTTTAATAGTGAAAGCCTGGCTGTGGCAGCGCAGCGCGCCGATACGCACGCACAGACCGTCAACCGGAATGGTGTTCGCGGTATTGAGGATTTTGTTGGTCTCGGCCTGGCCTTTCCACTCTTCGCGGGTCTGGCCGTTATCCAGCTGCTTGTCGATCCACGGGATCAGGCCGCCGGCCAGCGGTACGCCAAAGTTATCCACCGGCAGCTCGCCGCTGCGGGTCAGCTCGGTCACTTTACGCTCGATATCGAGAATAGCCGACGCCGGGTTTGCCAGCTCGGTCGCGACGCTCTGGTGCAGCTGGCCCATCTGGGTCAGCAGTTCGCGCATATGACGCGCGCCGCCGCCGGACGCCGCCTGGTAGGTCGCCACGGAGACCCACTCCACCAGATCCTGCGCGAACAGGCCGCCGAGGGACATCAGCATCAGGCTGACGGTGCAGTTACC
Source organism: Enterobacter cloacae complex sp. IR5422 (assembly GCF_049238165.1). Taxonomy (NCBI): domain Bacteria; kingdom Pseudomonadati; phylum Pseudomonadota; class Gammaproteobacteria; order Enterobacterales; family Enterobacteriaceae; genus Enterobacter; species Enterobacter cloacae complex sp. IR5422. Next base: position 91,396 of record NZ_JBMKHT010000006.1, read on the forward strand.
GCCAACAAAGGTTTTTACGCCGTTGTTCAGGCCATCGGCGATCACGCCCTGGTTAACCGGGTCGAGAATGATGATGGCATCGTCTTTCATGCGCAGCGACGAGGCCGCGTCAATCCAGTAGCCCTGCCAGCCGCTTTCACGCAGCTTTGGATAGATTTCGTTGGTATAATCGCCGCCCTGGCAGGTCACAATAATGTCGAGTGCCTTCAGCGCTTCCAGATCGTAAGCATCCTGCAACGTGCCTGTGGTACCACCAAAGGACGGAGCAGCCTGGCCGAGCTGGGAAGTGGAGAAGAAGACCGGGCGGATAGCGTCGAAATCGCGCTCTTCAACCATGCGTTGCATGAGTACAGAGCCGACCATACCGCGCCAGCCGATAAAACCAACGTTTTTCATAGCATTTTTTTCCTGCTGAGGGTGTGTGCTGATTGTGCAAGCCAGTATTGAACTGGGATATGCTTCACATTACAAAATGCTGCCAAAGTCGCAAGCGAAATTAATCGATGATTGCCCGGCAATCAGAAATACAGCTAATCATCATAATAACCATAGAGAGTTTCAGGGATAATTTACATGAGTGAAATCATTTCCGCCGCGGTTTTATTGATCCTGATAATGGATCCCCTGGGTAACCTGCCGATCTTCATGTCGGTGTTGAAGCACACCGAGCCGAAGCGCCGCCGGGCGATCATGATCCGCGAGCTGCTCATCGCCCTGCTGGTGATGTTTATCTTCCTGTTTGCGGGTGAAAAAATTCTCGCCTTCCTGAACCTGCGCGCTGAAACCGTGTCGATTTCCGGTGGGATTATTCTGTTCCTGATTGCGATTAAGATGATTTTCCCGAGCGCGGAAGGCAGCAGCAGCGGCCTGCCTGCGGGTGAAGAGCCGTTTATTGTGCCGCTGGCGATCCCGCTCGTCGCGGGGCCAACCATTCTGGCGACGCTGATGCTGCTGTCGCACCAGTATCCGAACCAGATGAGCCATCTGGTCATTGCCCTGCTGATTGCCTGGGGCGGGACGTTTATCATCCTGCTGCAGTCGTCCCTGTTCCTGCGCCTGCTGGGCGAAAAAGGGGTAAACGCGCTGGAGCGCCTGATGGGGCTCATTCTGGTCATGATGGCAACGCAGATGTTCCTGGATGGGATCCGGGCGTGGATGAAGGGATGACGTTCTCCCTCTCCCTGTGGGGAGGCCGTATTCTTGCCGGGTGGCGGCTTCGCCTTACCCGGCCTACAACGGCTCTAGTCCCGTAGGTCGGGTAAGCGTTAGCGCCACCCGACTTTTTTCACAGTGGCAAGATGCCTTCATTTGTACGCAACCAGCGCGGTGCTTTCAACATACCGCTATACAGCCCAACTAAGCCTTGCAAAAATCTCCAGCCACTCTTTCATCACTCTCTGAAAGTGAACGAGCCAACAGCAACTGTGTTAATAGCGGGCAATAGCATCCCAACTGATCAACTTCCGGTTCGAAGGCAGGGACGTCCAGAGGCAGGTCATCTACCGTTAAACTCGCTTTTAAATATTCAGGAACAGGTTCAAGCATGGGTGCGGCCTGATACCCTCAACCTCCCCCCAAATAAGTGAGGGCTACCCCTTACGAATCAAATACCGGTACGGCAGCGTTTCCGTCTGCTGCGCCACCAGCTCATGCTCCATAAAGGTACAAAAACCGGGAATGTCGCGCGTGGTGGCCGGGTCGTCGGCAACGATCAGCAGCGTTTCACCGGTCTGCATGTTGCGCACGGTTTTACGTACCATCATTACCGGTTCCGGGCAGCGAAGGCCCTGGGCATCAAGAGTGTGGTCTGGGCTGGAAAACAGGTCGGTCATGATCTTCTCGGTCAGGTAAAAACGGCTGTAGTTTACGCCCCGTTGCGGTCAATGCAAACCAGGTTAACGATTGCGTAAAAACTAACCATTGCAATGTCCCGCCAAAGCAGTATCATGCTGCGGTTTTTATTGGGTTCCCTCACCCCAACGTATAAAAAGGTCACAATATGACGCAGTTTTCTGAATCACAGCGCGTAAAAGCGTTGTTCTGGCTTTCGCTTTTCCATTTGCTGGTGATCACCTCCAGCAACTATCTGGTGCAGCTCCCTATCTCCATCTTTGGTTTTCATACCACCTGGGGCGCGTTCAGCTTTCCGTTTATTTTCCTCGCCACCGATCTGACCGTGCGTATTTTTGGCGCACCGCTGGCTCGCCGCATTATTTTTGCGGTCATGCTCCCGGCGCTGTTCATCTCGTACGGGGTTTCGTCCCTGTTTTATATGGGAAGCTGGCAGGGCTTTGAGGCGTTAACCCACTTCAACCTGTTTGTCGCCCGTATCGCCGCAGCAAGCTTTATGGCCTACGCGCTGGGGCAGATTCTGGACGTGCACGTGTTTAACCGCCTGCGTCAGAATCATCGCTGGTGGATGGCACCCACCGCCTCCACGCTGTTCGGTAACGTGAGCGATACGCTGGCCTTCTTCTTCATCGCCTTCTGGCGTAGCCCGGATGCGTTCATGGCCGAACACTGGATGGAAATCGCGCTGGTGGACTACTGCTTCAAGGTGCTCATCAGCATTGTCTTCTTCCTGCCCATGTACGGCGTGCTGCTGAATATGCTGCTGAAAAGGCTGGCAGATAAATCTGAAATCACGGCATTGCAGGCTGGTTAAGGGTTCGCTTTATCAGTTGTGATAAGATGAGCGAATGAGCCGTTATGGCCGTTTATCGAAAGGAAGAAGTCAATGCGCAATCTGGTTAAATATGTCGGGATTGGCCTGCTGGTTGTGGGTCTTGCAGCCTGTGATAACAGCGACACGAAAACGCCTGCTCAGGGCGCATCCGCAGAGAGCAATGCGACCGGTCAACCGGTGAATCTGATGGATGGCAAACTCAGCTTCTCTCTGCCAGCCGATATGACTGACCAGAGCGGCAAGCTGGGCACTCAGGCGAACAATATGCACGTTTACTCCGACGCAACCGGGCAGAAAGCGGTCATTGTGATTGTGGGCGACGACACCAGCGAAGATCTGGCCGTGCTGTCCAAACGTCTGGAAGATCAGCAGCGCGGCCGCGACCCGCAGCTGCAGGTCGTGACCAATAAATCCATCGAACTGAAAGGCCATAAGCTGCAGCAGCTGGACAGCATCATCTCTGCGAAAGGCCAGACCGCATACTCCTCTGTCGTGCTGGGCAAGGTCGATAACAAACTGCTGACCCTGCAGATCACCCTGCCAGCGGAAGATCAGCAGAAAGCGCAGACGGCTGCTGAAAACATCATTAACACCATCGTAATCCAGTAACGTTTCACGATGATGACGTGGCCTCCGGTGCCTGCACCGGGGGCCATTTTTTTAGCCGCCACGTCAGCAGCAATGCCATCATGACCAGACCCGCCGCGGCAAGATAGATCACCGGCACCCCCGCCCGGGCCATTACCAGCCCTGCCAGCGGCCCGGTAATGCCTAACGACATATCCATAAATACCGTATAGGTCGCCAGCGCCGCCCCCTGGTTCTGCTGCGGCACCGCTTTCACCGCGACCACGCCCAGCGCCGGGAAGACCAGTGAAAAACCGGCTCCCGCGAGAAATACGCCCATTTTCGCCATCCAGGGCGCGCTGGCTACGCCGGTCAACAGCAGCCCGACAATCTCTACCGCAAAGCAGATCGTCGCCACGTTCAGCCCGCCCAGACGGTTGATGCCGTTAGGGAAAAGCAGGCGCGCACCAACAAACGCACAGCTAAACAGGGTTAACGCAAAGGCCGCGCCGTCCCAACCTTTGGCGTCATAGAACAGGGTAATGAAGGTGGCGATGACCCCGAAGCCGGTGGTCGCCAGCGCCAGCGCCATCCCGTATGGCCAGACCCGCCCGAGCACCGCCCGGAACGGCAGCGGCTTGCCCTTGCTGGCCTTCACTTTCGGGCGCGGCAGCGCAAACAGAATCGCCACAAGCGCGACCGCCATAATGGTGAGCGACAGTCCATACAGCCCGCCAAACGCATAGCAGGCCACGCCGAGCGGCGCACCGAGCGCCATCGCGCCGTAGGTGACAATCCCGTTCCAGGAGATCACCCGACCAATGTGTGGCGTCCCGACAACCCCCACGCCCCAGAGCGTCGAGCCGGTTCCCGCCAGGCTTTGCCCAATGCCGAGGATGACGCGGCCCAGGCAGAGCAGCGCCAGGCTGACCAGCGGCCAGTGGCTGGCTGAGGCAGCCAGCAGGTAGCTCAGACCACTGAGGAAGCAGCCGCACAATCCCACCACCACGATGCTTTTTGGACCGAACGTGTCCGCGTAGCGCCCGGCATGCGGGCGGCTCAGGAGCGTGGCGAAATACTGCAGGCTAATCACCAGCCCCGCCCAGAAGGCACTGAAGCCCATGACGTCATGGACATAGCCCGGCAGAACCGCCAGCGGCAGGCCGATGGTGAGATAGCTGGCAAAGTTAAAAATCACAACGGAAACGATGCGCAGATTGAGGCGCAGTCCGCTCAGTGCCGGTTCAGCGGCAGGTTCGGGCATGGGGTTCTACCTGGATTTTTTACAACAGTGTTTCACTATTACCACGCCCCAATAAGAAAATCAGCAGCGACTTTCAGATTAACGGTGCCAGACGAAGCGAGGCCCGGGCACTACACTTACCGGGTCATCACATTAAGGAACGCGCATGATCGCTAACCCGTCCGACAAAGCAGGACTCCACATCTTATTAAAGCTCGCCTGTCTGGTGGTTATCCTTGCGGGTATCCATGCGGCCGCCGACATCATAGTTCAGCTCCTGCTGGCGCTCTTTTTTGCCATTGTGCTTAATCCTTTAGTCACCTGGTTTCTGCGCCGGGGCGTTAGCCGCCCGGTCGCCATCACCATTGTCGTCATCGTGATGCTGATTGCCCTGACGGCGCTCTTCGGCGTGCTGGCGGCCTCGCTGAGTGAATTCTCCACCATGCTGCCGCAGTACAACAAAGAGCTGACGCGTAAGATCGTCGCACTCCAGGAGATGGTGCCCTTCCTTAATCTGCATATCTCACCCGAACGGATGCTGCGCAGGATGGACTCCGAGAAGGTCATGACCTACGCCACCACCTTGATGACGGGGCTTTCCGGCGCGATGGCCAGCATTCTGCTGCTGGTCATGACGGTGGTGTTTATGCTGTTTGAAGTCCGCCACGTCCCCTATAAGCTGCGCTTTGCACTGAATAACCCACAAATTCACATTGCTGGCTTACACCGGGCGCTGAAGGGCGTCTCTAAATATCTGGCGCTGAAAACGCTGCTGAGCGTCTGGACCGGGATCATCGTCTGGCTGGGGCTGATGCTGATGAACGTGCAGTTCGCGCTGATGTGGGGCGTGCTGGCGTTTCTGCTGAACTACGTGCCCAACATTGGCGCGGTGCTTTCCGCCGTGCCGCCGATGATTCAGGCGTTTCTGTTTAACGGTTTCTACGAATGTATGCTGGTCGGCGCGTTATTCCTCGTCGTGCACATGGTGCTGGGCAATATTCTCGAACCACGCATGATGGGGCACCGGCTCGGCATGTCGACGCTGGTCGTCTTTTTATCCTTACTGGTTTGGGGATGGCTGCTGGGCCCGGTCGGTATGCTGCTCTCGGTCCCCCTGACCAGCGTGTGTAAGATCTGGATGGAGACCACCAAAGGCGGCAGCAAGCTGGCCATTTTGCTCGGGCCGGGAAGGCCGAAAAGCAGGTTGCCCGGGTAGCTGACCTACCTTTATAGGTAGGTTTAAACCGCCAATAATCCGCCTTAAATTACCGCGTTCATAACCTGTCGCGGTATTTTTATTTGCGTTAAGGAAATATTAATTCTGTTTTTGTTTACGTCGGTCGCATTACGTTGAAACGCAAATCATGATTTAACGCAAATTAAAAAAAATGAAATTGTTAATTATTTTCCATGTTATTATGCCCGCCTTCGCGTCAACGTAATGCAAACCTTAATATTGATTAAAAAAACATCTGGCACAAAAGAAACGCCGGATGAATATTATTTGTAAAAACCACTACCTTTAATTGTTATTATTGATATGGAGTTGTTGATGAAAAAGATCGTTAAATGGTGTGCTGCCGCCGTATTCGTTGGCGCACTGGCAGGCTGTGCGCGTACTGCTCCAATCGCTCAGGTTCACTCTACTGTGAGCGCGGGTCATACCGCCGACCAGGTAAAAACAGCGATTTTGAAAGCAGGACAAAAACGTGACTGGATCATGACGGAAGCCGGTCCGGGCGTTATCAAAGGTCGTCTGCAGGCGCGCGACCACTCGGTCGACGTTCGTATCCCTTATTCCGCAACAAGCTATTCCATTAACTACGAAAGCAGTATGAACCTGAAAGCGGCTGACGGTAAAATTCACAAAAATTATAACCGTTGGGTGAATAACCTCGACCACGATATTCAGCTGAACCTCTCCGCGGGCGCCGCACTGTAATATTTTTCTAAAGTCGGGCCGCATTTGGCCCGATAACCCCTATTTCTTGCCCTGAAAGGTTACGCAGCAATGTACGAAAAGGATACGCTCAGCGCACTGGATGCCATTACCGAAGCGCAACGCATCGCTTTTGCTCCGATGTTATTTCAGACCGCGCTTTGTCTGCGTAACTCAGGCATTCTCGCCTGGCTCGATAAACAAGGTAAAGAGGGTGCCAGCCTCGAGGAAATAACCGAACACAGCACGCTCGGCAGCTATGGCGTCAGCGTACTGCTGGATATGGGATTAAGCGGGCGGATCGTTACCCAACAGCATGGACGTTATTTTCTGGCGAAAGTGGGCCACTTTTTACTGCACGATGAAATGACCCGCGTAAATATGGATTTCACTCAGGACGTTTGTTACAAAGGGCTATTTCACCTGGCGGACGCCCTGAAGGAAGAAAAACCTGCGGGCTTAGCGGTGTTTGGCAACTGGCCAACCATCTATCCGGCATTATCCCAATTACCGGCTCAGGCGAAAGAGAGCTGGTTCGCCTTTGATCATTACTATTCCGACGCCGCGTTTGACGCCGCTTTGCCATATATATTCGCAAGCTCGCCGACAAAATTGTACGATGTGGGCGGAAATACGGGTAAATGGGCGTTACGCTGCTGCCGCTATGACGAAAATGTTGCCGTGACGATCCTCGACCTGCCGCAGCAGATAGCGCTGGCGCAGGAAAACATCGCAAAAGCAGGTTTTTCTCATCGTATTGGATTCCATGCTGTCGATATGCTTAGCCCAGCAGCCTTGCCGGGTGAGGCCGACGTCTGGTGGATGAGCCAGTTTCTGGATTGTTTCTCTCCGGATCAGATTGTCGCCATGCTGACGCGCGTCGCACAGGTCATGAAGCCAGGCGCACGTTTGTGCATCATGGAGCTTTTCTGGGATGCCCAGAAGTTTGAAGCGGCCTCTTTCAGCCTGAATGCCACCTCGCTCTATTTCACCTGTATGGCGAATGGCAATAGCCGGTTTTACAGCGTAGAGGCGTTTTATCGTTACCTGGAGAGCGCAGGTTTCAGCGTTGAACAGCGTCTGGATAACCTTGGGGTCGGTCATACCCTGCTGATATGCACCAAACGTGAACAATAGAGCAGCTTAGCTGCCCGGGTGGCCAGGTCTGCCCTTTGAATACGGTTTTTTTCGCGGACGCGCGTAGATGAAATTTTCACTGAACATTATCGACTGGCAGGCGAGAGCCCCAGGACTCAGCGATGCCACAGAGTGGCAGGCGTGGTCACGCCTGCAGCTGCCCGTCGATCCAGCGGCCCCGCTTCCCCGGCTGACCGCTTTACCCATGATGACCGCGCGCCGCCTCAATTCAGGCAGTAAGCTGGCGGTGGACATTGGTCTCGCTATGCTGCAACACCACGCCATTGATGCCGTCGTCTATTCCAGCCGCCACGGCGAGCTGGAGCGCAACTACCGTATTCTGCATGCTTTGGCGACGGGGCAATCCGTATCGCCTACCGACTTCGCCATGTCCGTGCACAACTCGGCGGTGGGCAATCTCACGATTACCGCACGCCAGGCAATCGTCTCGTCATCCATTTCTGCCGGGCTGGACACCTTCCAGCAGGCATTATGTGAAGTCCTGAGCCTGCTGCAGGCGGGCTACTCCCGCGTCTTGCTGGTCGATTTTGACGGCGCACTGCCGGAATTTTACCACCCGGCGTTACCGCACCAGATGCCCACCTGGCCCTACGCGCTGGCGCTGGTGATTGAATCCGGCAAGGAATTGCAGTGTGAAACCCGCAGCGGCAGCACGGGGGATGAACCCGCCCTTCCGCAAAGCCTGGTGTTCCTGCAACGCTATCTCAGCGAGGCACGCCAGTTTGTGGTACCCGGCGAACGTTTGCTGTGGCAATGGACGCGCGCATGAACCGCCTGACTGACCGAATTAACTGGTTATGGCGTCTGGTGATGACCGGATTCTGCTTCGTGCTGTTTGGCGTGGGCGGGCTGCTGCTGTCACTGGTATGGTTCAACCTGCTGCTGATCGTCCAGCGCGACCGCACCAACCGCCGTCGCCTTGCGCGGCGCAGCATTGCGGCCAGCTTCCGCTTCTTCCTGACCGTTGCCCGCGGCCTCGGGGTACTGGACTATCGCATTCACAATCTTGACGCCCTGCGCAACGATCGGGGTTGTCTGGTGGTGGCTAACCACCCCACGTTAATTGACTACGTGATTCTGGCATCGGTGATGCCAGAAACCGACTGTCTGGTGAAAAGCGCGCTGCTGCGCAATCCGTTTGTCAGCGGCGTCATCCGCGCGGCGGATTACCTGATTAACAGCGAAGCCGAGCCTCTGCTGGCTGCAAGCCAGCAGCGTCTGGCTCAGGGCGACACGCTGTTAATCTTCCCGGAAGGCACACGTACCCGGTCTGGCGAAGCTATTTCCCTCCAGCGCGGCGCAGCAAATATCGCCGTGCGCTGTAACAGCGATCTGCGGGTGGTGCTGATCCACTGTAGCGAACATCTGCTGGATAAAAAAAGTCGCTGGTATGATGTGCCGCCAGAAAAACCTGTCTTCACCGTGGATGTCCGCGACCGCGTGAACATCGACGAATTTTACGATGCAAATGAACAAGAACCGGCGCTGGCGGCAAGGCAGTTAAACCGGCATCTACAGCATCGATTAACATCAGGCCTTCAATCTTTGTCAGGAATTAATGATGCAAGCGCTTTATCTTGAAATTAAGAATCTCATTATCACCACGCTGAATCTGGACGAGCTTACCGCAGAGGATATTGATACCGATGCCGCGCTGTTTGGCGATGGGCTGGGTCTCGACTCTATCGACGCGCTGGAACTGGGTCTGGCCGTGAAAAACCAGTATGGCGTGGTGCTTTCCGCTGAAAGCGAAGAGATGCGCCAGCACTTCTTTTCCGTCGCCACGCTGGCGTCCTTTATCAACGCTCAACGCGCCTGAGATGTGATCACGATGACCGAACAAGAAACCATTTATCAGGAAGTCTGTGGCCTTCTGACCCGACTGTTTGAAATCGACCCGCAGGATATTACCCCTGAAGCCCGCCTTTACGAAGACCTGGAGCTGGACAGCATTGATGCGGTGGACATGATTGTTCATCTGCAGAAGAAAACGGGCAAGAAAATCAAGCCGGAAACCTTCAAATCGGTTCGTACCGTTCAGGATGTGGTAGACGCCGTCGAACAGCTTCTGCGCGAAGAGTAAGACGTCGTGCGCGGCGGACGGACATTCCCGATCATCCCACTTCTGACGGGGTTGATGCTGCTGGCGTGGCCCTTCCTGATTGGATTTGGGCTGGCGCATAACAGCCTGCAGTGGCTATTACCCGTGATGGCTCTGGTGTTACTGCTGCGGCTGCGTCAGGCGCAGCGGAACACAAGCCCGATGCGGTATGTGGTGCAGTGCGTGGCGCTGGCGGGGATCGCCCTCTGCACGGCAAGCTACCTGCTGAAAGCCCACCAGTGGCTGCTGCTCTACCCGGTGGTCGTCAACCTTGTCATGCTGGCCGTGTTTGGCGGTTCGCTGTGGACAGCGATGCCGCTTGTCGAACGACTGGCGCGCTTGCGCGAGCCAAACTTGCCCCCGGAGGGCGTGCGCTATACCCGTAAGGTGACCCTCGTCTGGTGCGGTTTTTTCGTCGGCAACGGCACGATGGCGCTGTTTACCGTCCTCCACGGCGACATGCATCTGTGGACGCTATGGAATGGTATGGTGGCTTACATCCTGATGGGGATGCTGATGGCAGCAGAGTGGCTGGTGCGCCAGCGGGTGATAAAAAAAGAGATGCACAATGACTAACCCCCTTCCGCTGGGCCAGTGGTTAAATGCGCCGCGCCCTGACGACACGCCTGTTGCCTGGCTCGACGATCGTACCTGGACGCTGGGCCAGTTGCGCCACGACGTAACCTTACTGGTCGAGACCCTGCGTCAGCAGGAAGGCGAGCGCTGGGCGCTGTGCTTTGAAAACAGCTACCTGTTTATTGTTGCGCTGCTGGCCTCGCTGCACGCCGGTAAAACACCGGTCATTCCCGGCCATAGCCGCGTCTCGCAGCTTGAAGAACAGCAATCTTTGTTTAGCGGCGTTCTGAGCGATCGAACGCTTGGTTTTCATGGGAAACAGATTGTGGTGGCCTCCAGCCACCAGACAGCCAGCCACTGGGTGCCTCTGCCGGCCATTGACGAAAACCGCTTCGTTGAACTGTTCACCTCAGGCTCCACGGGCACGCCGCGCCGGGTGGTTAAGCACATCGTCAGTCTGGATCGCGAAGCCCGCCTGCTGGCTAACCGCTTTGGTGAGCGTCTGGCCGGATGCAGCATTGTGGCCTCGGTCGTACCGCAACACCTGTATGGCCTGACATTCCGTATCGTCTTGCCGATGGCGCTGGGTCTGCCGCTGCATGCCGCGATGCTCTATTACGCAGAACAACTGGCCGCCCTGCCTCCTGACAGGCAATACCTGTTTATCAGCAGCCCGGCGTTCCTGAAGCGCCTGGATACCGAGCTTGCCGCGCCGCCCGTCAGGATGCTGATTTCAGCAGGTGGAATGCTGCCCTGGCGTGACGTCTCGACCACCTCCGGCTGGCTTAACCTTTGGCCGGATGAAATTTATGGCAGTACCGAAACCGGGATCCTCGCCTGGCGCCATCGTCAGGAGGATAACGTGCCCTGGCTACCGTTCCCCGGCGTGATCTTCCATTAGGAAGATGACGCCTGTCGCGTTACGTCGCCACTGATCCATGAGCCAGAAGGGCTCCAGCTCGACGATATCCTGCACTTCGACAGCGAGGGGCTTTTCAGCATCGCCGGTCGCCGCGGGCGAGTGGTCAAAATTGAAGAAAAACGCATCTCGCTTAACGAGATCGAACGCCGCCTGCTGGAGCTCGACGGTATTTGCGAAGCGGCCGCCCTGCCGGTCACGCGCGGGGGTCGTCAGGGGATTGGCGCCCTGCTGGTTCTGGATGAAACGGCCCGTCAGCGCGGGTATGTGCAGGATAAAAAAGCGCAGGAGTTCGCCTGGCGTCGCGCCCTGCTGCCGTGGCTTGAACCTGTCGCGGTGCCGCGCTACTGGCGCATCGTTGATGAAATGCCGGTAAACAGTATGAACAAGCGTGTCTATGCGCAGTTAGAGGAGTTATTTCATGAAAATTCATGAAATTGAGCGCCACCAGACACAGCCGGAGAAGCTGGAGATCGTTTTGCATCTCGACGCAACGCTGTTCTGGTTTCAGGGCCATTTCGCCGTACAACCGCTGCTGCCCGGCGTTGCGCAGCTTGACTGGGTGATGCACTACGCCACGACGTTACTGGCACCGGGCTATCGCTTTCACAGCATTCAAAACGTGAAGTTTCAGGCACCACTGCTGCCGGAAACCACGGTGACGCTGATGCTTGAGTGGCATGCCGAACGTCAGATGCTGACCTTCAGCTATCAACGCCATGCCGGGGCTGAGCGCCACACCGCCAGCAGCGGGAAAATTCGTCTATGTCCGTAATCTTTCGTCCCTGCGTGCTGATCCCGTGCTACAACCACGGCGCGATGATTGCCAGCGTGCTGTCACGTCTCGCGCCGTTCGGCCTGCCGTGCCTGGTGGTGGATGACGGCAGCGACGCAGTCACCCGTCAGGAGCTTGAGCGCCTGGCGGCGGAGCAGCCGCAGATGACGCTGGTTCGTCTGGCGCAAAACGCCGGAAAAGGTGCCGCGGTCATCAGAGGGCTGGAGGAGTGCGCGCGGACGGGCTACACCCACGCCGTGCAGGTGGATGCGGACGGCCAACACGCCATCGAAGATATCCCCAAACTGCTGGCGCTGGCGGAGCGCCACCCGGACGCGCTGATTTCCGGCCAGCCCATTTACGATGACTCTATTCCGCGCTCCCGACTTTACGGGCGCTGGATCACCCACGTCTGGGTGTGGATTGAAACCTTATCGCTGCAGCTTAAAGACAGCATGTGCGGCTTTCGGGTCTATCCGGTTTCACCCACGCTGCGGCTGGCAGCGCGCGAACCGCTCGGCAAGCGGATGGACTTTGACACCGAAGTGATGGTTCGTCTCTACTGGCAGGGCAACACCAGCGTCTTTCTGCCCACGCGCGTGACCTATCCGCAGGACGGTTTGTCCCACTTCGACGCGCTAAAAGATAACGTGCGGATCTCCCTGATGCATACCCGGCTCTTCTTCGGCATGCTGCCCCGCATGCCCGGCCTGCTTTTCCGTCGACGCCGCCAGCACTGGGCGCAGCAGGACGAGGTCAAGGGTCTGTGGGGGATGCGCCTGATGCTGCGCGTCTGGGAACGGCTGGGTCGGCGGGCCTTTACCGTGCTGTTGTGGCCGGTTATCGGCGTGTACTGGCTTATCGCGCGTCCGGCGCGGCAGGCCTCGCGGCAGTGGATGGCGAGAGTGAAGCAAGAACTGCGTCAGCGGAGCATGCCTGTTCCCTCACGGCTTAACAGCTTTTTCCATTTCATGCGCTTCGGCAACGCGATGCTGGATAAAGTCGCCAGCTGGCGCGGCGAGCTGAAGCTTCATCGCGATATTGTCTTTGCCCCCGGCGCGAGCGAAGCGTTAAACATCGCGGCTCCACAGGGCAAACTGCTGCTGGCCTCGCACCTTGGCGACGTAGAGGCCTGCCGGGCCCTGGCTCAGCTGGAAGGCAGTAAAATCATCAACGCCCTGGTTTTCAGCGAGAACGCCCAGCGCTTTAAGCAAATCATGAGCGAAATGGCGCCCGAAGCTGGCGTGAATTTGATGTCGGTCACCGACATCGGCCCGGATACCGCCATTGCCATTAAAGAGAAGCTTGAGCGCGGTGAATGGGTCGCGATTGTGGGGGATCGCATCGCGGTGAATCCGCAGCGCGGCGGCGAATGGCGCGTGATCTGGAGCCGATTCATGGGCCAGCCTGCACCGTTCCCACAGGGGCCGTTTATCCTGGCCTCCATCCTCCGCTGCCCGGTGGTGCTGATTTTCGCCCTGCGCCAGCAGGGTAAGCTCGTCCTGCACTGCGAGCCGTTTGCCGACCCGCTGCGCCTGCCGCGCGGTGAACGCCAGCAGGCACTGCAAGATACCGTCGATCGCTATGCGCAGCGGCTGGAACATTACGCCCTCATGTCGCCGCTCGACTGGTTTAATTTTTTCGATTTCTGGCATCTGCCAGAGTCCAGTGAGAAGGAGTAAAGGGTGCTGACCGATCCCCGCTTTACGACTGAAGTCGAGATCACCGTTCCGTTCCACGACGTCGATATGATGGGCGTGGTCTGGCACGGTAACTATTTCCGCTACTTTGAGATCGCCCGCGAGGCGCTGCTCAATCAGTTTGATTATGGCTATCGCCAGATGAAGGCCTCCGGCTACGTCTGGCCCGTCGTCGACACCCGGGTGAAATACCGCGATGCGGTGACCTTTGAGCAGCGTATTCGCGTCCGCGCGCACATTGAAGAGTATGAAAACCGCCTGCGCATTGCCTATCAAATTTTCGATGCGCAGACCGGCAAACGCACGACCACCGGTTACACCATTCAGGTGGCGGTGGAAGAAGCGACCCGCGAAATGTGCTTTGTAAGCCCGGCAATACTGTTTGAACGTATGGGAGTAACACCATGAGATGGTTGCCTTTACTGGCGCTGATCGTCAGCCCGCTGGTCAGCGCCGTGACGCTGGATGAGCTGCAGCAGCGCTTCACCGAGCAGCCCGTGGTGCGCGCGCATTTCGAACAGGTTCGCACGATAAAAGATATGCCGCAGCCGCTGCGCTCGCAGGGCGAAATGCTGATCGCCCGCGACAGCGGCCTGCTGTGGGATCAAAAAGCGCCGTTTCCGATGACGCTCCTGCTGGACGACAAGCGGATGGTTCAGGCGATTAACGGCCAGCCGCCGCAAACCATCACTGCCGACAATAATCCGCAGATGTTCCAGTTCAACCATCTTCTGCGCGCCCTGTTCCAGGCGGACCGCAAGGTGCTGGAAGAGAACTTCCGCATCGATTTTAAAGACCTGGGAGCGGGCCGCTGGTCGCTGGTGCTTACGCCAAAAACGACGCCGCTGGACAAGATTTTCGCCACCCTCGATCTGGGCGGCGCAACCTATCTGGAAACGATTCGCCTCAACGACAAACAGGGCGACCGTACCGATATCGCCCTTTCTCGCCACCAACTGACGCCCGCCAGCCTGACCGATGACGAACGCCAACGCTTTGCCGCACCGTAAATCCCTGCGCCCGGCGCTGCTGTGGGCCACGCTATGCCTGATTCTGCTGGGCGTGTTGCTGTCGCTTCTGCCCGGCGCGCGACTGAACAGCAGCGTGCTGGCCATGCTGCCGAAGCAGACGCTGGGGGCGATCCCGCCGGCGCTCAACGACGGGTTTATGCAGCGTCTCGACCGCCAGCTGGTCTGGCTGGTCAGCCCCGGCAAAGAGCCGGATCCGCGCGTGGCACAGCAGTGGCTGGCGCTGCTGCAAAGCACTGATTCGCTCAGCGAGGTCAAAGGCCCGATGGACGCCGCCGGGCAAAAGGCCTGGGGAGAGTTCTTCTGGCAGCACCGAAATGGCCTGATTGACCCCGCCACCCGCGCCCGCCTGCAAAACGGCGGAGAAGCGCAGGCGCAGTGGATTTTATCTCAGCTCTACTCGGCCTTTTCCGGCGTCAGCGGCAAAGAGCTGCAAAACGATCCCCTGATGCTGATGCGCGGCTCGCAGCTCGCTCTGGCGCAAAACGGCCAGAAGCTGCGGCTGATGGACGGCTGGCTGGTCGCAAAAGATGAGGCGGGAAACTACTGGTATCTGCTCCACGGCGAGCTGGCGGGCTCATCATTTGATATGCAGCAGACCCACCGGCTCGTGACGACGCTTAACGCGCTGCAGGAGACGCTGAAAGCTCGCTACCCTCAGGCACAGCTGCTTTCCCGCGGGACCGTGTTCTACAGCGATTACGCCAGCCAGCAGGCCAAACGTGATGTTTCGACGCTGGGTATCGCCACCCTGCTTGGCGTGTTCCTGCTCATCGTGGCGGTGTTCCGCTCTCTGCGCCCGCTGCTGCTGAGCGTGCTCTCCATTGCCATCGGCGCGCTGGCGGGGACGGTGGTGACGCTGCTGCTCTTTGGCGAGCTGCACCTGATGACGCTGGTGATGAGCATGAGCATCATCGGAATTTCGGCAGACTACACGCTTTACTACCTGACCGAACGGATGGTACACGGCGCGGAGCATTCTCCCTGGCAAAGCCTGGCCAAAGTTCGCAATGCGCTGCTGCTGGCGCTGCTGACGACCGTCGCCGCCTACCTGATTATGATGCTGGCCCCCTTCCCCGGGATCCGCCAGATGGCGGTGTTCGCTGCCGTGGGACTCAGCGCCTCCTGCCTGACGGTGATTTTCTGGCATCCGTGGTTGTGCCGCGGGTTACCGGTGCGCCCGGTTCCCTTTATGGTCCTGATGCTGCGCTGGCTGGCCGCCTGGCGACGCAGTAAAAAACTGTCAATTGGTCTTCCCGTCGCGCTGGCGCTGCTCTCCGCCGTGGGAATAAGCACGCTGAAGGTGGACGACGACATCGCCCAGCTGCAGGCGCTGCCGAAAGATATTCTGGCGCAGGAGAAGGCCATTACCGCCCTGACCGGACAGAGCGTGGATCAGAAATGGTTTGTGGTTCATGGCGCTTCGCCTCAGCAAACGCTGGAGCGGCTGGAAGCCTTTACCCCGGCGCTGGCAGAGGCGCAGAAAGCGGGAGAAATTACCCGCTGGCGCACCCTGCCGCTGAACTCGCTGGCCCGTCAGAAAAGCGATCTTACGCTGCTGCAAAACGCCGCGCCTGCGGTAACGAACGTGCTGAAAAGCGCAGGGCTCAACGCCGTCTCCCCGAATCTGGACGCCATGCCGGTCAGCGTGGACGCGTGGCTTAAAAGCCCGGCCAGCGAAGGCTGGCGTCTGCTCTGGCTGACCTTGCCCGACGGTCAAAGCGGCGTGCTCGTACCGGTGGACGGCGCAAAAAACAGCGCGGCCCTCGGCGAGCTGGCCGCGCGCCATGACGGCGTCGTCTGGGTCGATCGCAAAGCCAGTTTTGACACCCTGTTTGCCCTCTACCGCACGCTGCTGACGGGGCTCCTGTTTGCCGCGCTGGCGGTGATTGCCTGCGGGGCGATGGTGCGCCTCGGCTGGCGTAAGGGGCTGATAAGCCTGGTGCCGTCCGTGCTGTCGCTGAGCTGCGGGCTGGCGGTACTGGCCGCAACGGGCCACCCGGTAAACCTGTTTTCACTGCTGGCGCTGGTGCTGGTGCTCGGCATTGGCATTAACTACACGCTGTTTTTCAGCAACCCGCGCGGCACGCCGCTGACCTCGATGCTGGCGATTACGCTGGCGATGATGACCACGCTGCTGACGCTGGGCATGCTCGTCTTCAGCGCCACGCAGGCCATTAGCAGCTTTGGTATCGTGCTGGTGAGCGGTATTTTTACCGCCTTCCTGCTGGCGCCGCTGGCGATGCCGGATAAGAAAGAGAGAAAACGTAAATGAACGCTTTTTACCGCGCCGCCGCGCTGGCTGCGGCGCTGCTGCTGGCAGGCTGCAGCCATTCGACCGATACCCAAGAGACGCGTCCCCAGGCCTGGCTCCAGCCGGGAACCCGCGTTACGCTCCCGCCGCCCGGCATTAGCCCGGCGGTAAGCTCCCAGCAGCTGCTGACCGGCAGCTTTAACGGGCAAACGCAGTCCCTGCTGGTGATGCTCAACGCGGATGCGCATAAAGTGACGCTGGCCGGGCTCTCTTCCGTGGGCATTCGTCTGTTCCTGGCGACGTACGATGAGACCGGTATTCATACCGAGCAGTCGATCGTTGTGCCGCAGTTGCCGCCCGCCAGCCAGGTGCTGGCCGACGTGATGCTCAGCCACTGGCCGATTAGCGCCTGGCAGCCGCAGTTGCCGAAGGGCTGGACGCTGACTGACACGGGCGATCGGCGCGAACTGCGTAACGCCAGCGGCAAGCTGGTGACGGAGATTGTCTACCTGCAGCGTAAAGGCAAGCGCGAGCCGATCAGCATCGAGCAACACGTTTTTAAATACCACATCACCATTCAATATCTGGGTGACTGAGATGATTTATATTTCCGCTGTTGGCATGGTCAACGCGCTGGGCAACTCGCATGATGAAATCGCTGCCAACCTGGTGACGGGCGTAGCGCCGGGTATGCATGCCCGAACCGGCTGGTTACAGGGTTCACCCGACGCCGTGCTGGGCGGTGTGGAAGGCGAACTGCCGCCCATCCCGGAAACGCTGTCCGCACACCGCACCCGCAATAACCAGCTTCTGCTGGCCGCGCTGGCGCAGATTCAGTCGACCGTCGACGAGGCTATCGCCCGCGTCGGCCGCGATCGGGTGGCCGTGGTGCTGGGGACCAGCACCTCGGGGCTGGATGAAGGCGATGAGCACGTGCAGCGCATGACCCATGGCGAAGCGAGCACGCACTGGCAGTACCCGCAGCAGGAGCTCGGCGATCCGTCCCGCTTCCTCGCCAACTGGCTTCAGCTCGAAGGCCCGGCCTATACGATCTCGACAGCCTGCTCTTCCAGCGCGCGGGCGATGATCGGCGGCAAACGTCTGATTGAAGCCGGGCTGGTGGACATCGCGATTGTTGGCGGAGCAGATACCCTGAGCCGGATGCCCGTCAACGGGTTTAACAGCCTTGAATCCTTCTCCCCTACGCTCTGCGAGCCTTTTGGTCGCGACCGTCGGGGGATCACCATCGGTGAAGCCGCCGCGCTGATGGTGCTTAGCCGTGAGCCCGCGGACGTGGCGCTGCTCGGGACGGGGGAATCCAGCGATGCGTACCATATCTCCGCTCCGCATCCGCAGGGCGAAGGGGCGATCAGAGCCATCACGCAGGCGCTCAACGAAGCGGGTATGCAGCCCGGAGATATCGGCTACATCAACCTGCACGGCACGGCCACGCCGCTTAACGATCAGATTGAATCGCAGGTGGTACACGATCTCTTTGGGGAAAGCGTACCCTGTAGCTCTACTAAACACCTTACCGGCCATACGCTGGGCGCTGCCGGTATCACCGAAGCGGCCCTGAGCTGGCTGATTCTGACGCGCGATCTGCCCTTACCGCCGCAGGACTTCGCCCGCTACGCACCGGACGACACGCTGGCGCCGTGCGGTCTGCTGCACCAGCGCACCGCGCTGACAAAACCGGTCATTCTGTCTAACTCGTTCGCGTTTGGCGGCAACAACGCCAGCATTCTGCTGGGGAGAGCGTCATGAGCTACTTATCACCCGAAGCCTATTTGCCGCACGATGCGCCCATGATGCTGCTGGAGTCCGTTGAGAATGTGACGGACGACATGGCGGTATGCCGCGTCGCGATAGACAGACAAAGCGTGCTGGCACCCTTTCTGAATGCCGATGGCGACATGCCGGGCTGGTACGCGCTCGAGCTGATGGCGCAGACCGTCGGCGTCTGGTCCGGCTGGCATCGCCAGCAGCAGGGGCAGGAGCATATTGCGCTGGGCATGGTGCTCGGCGCGCGTGAACTGATCTGCGCCAGCGGGCGTTTCGCCGCAGGCTTGACGCTGGACATCACCGTTAAGCTGCTGATGCAGGACGAACGCTTCGGCAGTTTTGAATGCGCAATTTCCGCTAATGAAGAGACGCTGGCCACGGGCCGGGTCAACACCTTCCAGCCAAGCGCAGAAGAATTAACCTCGCTTTTTAATCAGGGATCTAACGCATGAGTCGTTCCGTACTGGTCACCGGGGCCAGCAAAGGCATAGGGCGCGCCATCGCCCGCCAGCTTGCCGCCGACGGGTTTACCGTAGGCGTGCATTACCATCGTGATGCCGCAGGCGCGCAGGAGACGCTGGACGCCATCACGCAGGCGGGCGGCAACGGCCGTTTACTCTCGTTTGATGTGGGCAACCGCGAACAGTGCCGCGAGGTGCTGGAACAGGACATTGAAGCCCATGGCGCATGGTATGGCGTGGTCAGCAACGCGGGTATCACCCGCGATGGCGCCTTTCCGGCATTGAGTGAAGACGACTGGGACAGCGTGATCCACACCAATCTCGACAGTTTTTATAACGTCATTCACCCCTGCATTATGCCGATGATTGGCACCCGTAAAGGGGGACGCATTATCACCCTATCGTCCGTGTCCGGCGTGATGGGTAACCGCGGGCAGGTGAACTACAGCGCGGCAAAAGCGGGCATTATCGGTGCCACCAAAGCGCTGGCGATTGAGCTGGCAAAACGCAAAATCACCGTGAACTGCATTGCGCCGGGGCTGATTGATACCGGAATGATTGAAATGGAAGAGGCCGCGCTGAAAGAAGCGATGTCCATCATTCCAATGAAACGCATGGGCCAGGCTGAGGAGGTCGCCGGGCTGGCAAGCTATCTGATGTCAGATATTGCGGGTTACGTCACCCGCCAGGTCATTTCCATTAACGGAGGAATGCTATGACGCGTCGCGTGGTGATTACGGGCATGGGCGGCGTGACCGCCTTTGGCGAAAACTGGCAATCCGTGTCCAGCAGGCTGCTGGCGTATGAAAACGCGGTGCGTAAAATGCCGGAGTGGCAGGTCTATGATGGCCTGCACACCCTGCTGGGCGCGCCGATTGATGACTTCACGCTGCCGGAACATTATACCCGCAAACGGATCCGCGCCATGGGCCGCGTGTCGTTGATGTCGACCCGCGCCACCGAGCTGGCGCTGGAGCAGGCGGGGCTGATTGGCGAGGCGGTGCTCACCAATGGGCAAACGGGTATCGCGTATGGCTCATCCACAGGCAGTACCGGGCCCGTCAGCGAATTCGCCACTATGCTCACCGAAAAGCACACCAATAACATCACCGGCACAACCTACGTGCAGATGATGCCGCACACCACCGCGGTGAATACCGGACTGTTCTTTGGATTACGTGGCCGCGTCATCCCGACCTCAAGCGCCTGTACGTCCGGCAGCCAGGCAATTGGCTACGCCTGGGAGGCGATTCGCCACGGCTATCAGACCGTTATGGTTGCGGGGGGCGCTGAGGAGCTGTGCCCGTCTGAAGCGGCGGTGTTTGACACGCTGTTTGCCACCAGCCAGCGTAACGATGAACCCAAAACCACCCCTTCGCCATTTGATACGCAGCGCGATGGTCTGGTGATTGGGGAAGGCGCGGGCACCCTGATACTCGAAGAGCTGGAGCATGCCAAAGCGCGCGGAGCCACTATCTACGGCGAAATCGTGGGCTTTGCCACTAACTGTGATGCGGCCCATATCACCCAGCCTCAGCGTGAAACCATGCAGATTTGTATGGAGCAGTCGCTGGCCATGGCGGGACTAAGCGCCCTGGATATGGGGTATATCTCCGCACACGGTACTGCCACCGATCGCGGCGATATTGCTGAAAGCCAGGCCACTGCCGCTATCTATGGTGACAACGTGCCGATTTCATCGCTGAAGAGCTATTTTGGCCACACGCTCGGAGCCTGCGGCGCGCTGGAAGCATGGATGAGTTTACAGATGATGCGTGAAGGCTGGTTTGCCCCGACACTCAATTTAAGGCAACCGGATGAGCAATGTGGTGCTTTAGATTATATTATGGGAGAAGCCCGCCAGATCGATTGCGAGTACCTGCAGAGCAATAACTTCGCGTTTGGCGGCATCAACACCTCGATTATCATTAAACGCTGGGCGTAACTATGTACCAGTTTGTACTGGGAAAAATATCCACCCTTTGCGCGGACCCGCTGGCGTCAACGCTCGCAGACAGCGCACCTCAGGGTGCTCGCAATGCCTCATGGCTGGCTGGCAGGATGCTGCTCGCCAGAGCGTTATCCCCTCATCCGCTCCCCGACATTATTTACGGCGAGCAGGGGAAACCGGCCTTTGCGGAGGGCCATCCGCTGTGGTTCAACCTGAGCCACAGCGGTGACGATATCGCCTTGCTGATGAGCGATGAAGGCGAAGTCGGCTGTGATATCGAAGTGATTCGCCCCAGGAAGAACTGGCAGGCGTTGGCGAATGCCGTCTTCAGCATGACGGAGCATGATGAGCTTGAGCGCGAAGCGCCAGAGGAACGGCTTGCCGCCTTCTGGCGTATCTGGACGCGAAAAGAGGCAATCATCAAACAGCGTGGCGGTAGCGCCTGGCAGATTGTCAGCATCGACAGCACGGCGCCGTCGCACTCGGTCAGCCAGGTGCAGATCGGCTCACTCAGCCTGGCCGTTTGTACGTCGACCCCTTACACCCTGACCACCGAGTCGATTATCCACGTCGGGGCAGGAAAATCACCAGTACACCCAACATAATAAACACGACGCCGACCAGCCCGTGCCAGGAGAAGCTTTCTCCCCAGCCCGGCAGCTGGATCGCGGCGCCCCACACCAGGATATAGCTAAGACTCAGCAAGGCATACGCTTTGCTGAGCGCCATGCGATGCAGCGCCAGGTACCAGCAGCCCATAGAAGCCACATACCCCATCAACCCCAGCAGCAGCGCGCCCGTGCCGGACGAGACGCGCCACAGCGCGGAAATAAACGTCAGAATCTCGCTGACCGGAGGCAGAGCCTGCATGGCATCGCGCAGCAACAGCTGCGCGGCGCTGACTAACAGCACGCTGCATAAGGCCCAGAACGCCCCTTTCACAGGCTCCCTCCCAGGATAACAATCCCAATGATGATCAACCCCACCCCCAGCCAGTGATGCGAGGCGACGTTTTCACGCCAGAATACCTTCGCCGCCAGCGTCACCCAGACAAAATTGAGGCTCAGCATAGGGTAGGCAATGCCGACAGGCAGGCGCTGCAGCACCACCAGCCAGACCAGCATCCCGCTGCCCAGCGCCAGCAGAGCCAGGCCAAGCCACAGCGCGATATGCACGCCACGCCGCCCGGCTTTCGCCGGACGGGTAGCCTGTTTCTGGCACAGCTGTCCTGCACAGCTGAGCAGGCTTGCCAGTATCAGCCAGATCCAGGTCATCACTTCGGCAGATACTGCAGGTAGGCCAGACGGCCCTGGATATACAGGCTGTCCGGTTCTGGCAGATTCGCCCGCGAAAGGTCATCGCGTTTTGACAGCAGAATCACCAGCGATACGCGTCCCTGCTGACGGTGCTCAGCCAGCCACTGCGCGAAGTCATCTTTACCGACAAAACGATCTTTCACATCAGGATAATCCAGCCCGTAGCGCAGTTCGCCGCTCTGACCAAACAGCGTGATGTCATTGCGCTTCAGCTCCCACGCCAGGCCAGCGGCGAGGCCCACGTTATTGGCCAAGACAAATCGGCTGTCCTGAAGCGGCTCGCGCACGGTGTCGACCAGCGACTGCGGCTGTTTGGAATCCACCACCAGGTTAGGAATGGCAAAACCGATCAGCAGCGCCAGGCCCGCAGGGCAGAGCGCCGCAAGCCACCAGCGCTGCTGACTCTGCCTGAACGTAAACCAGCCGACCGCGGCCCAGATGAGGAACGCGACCACCGCGCAGAACACTTTATACAGTTCAACCGAGGACCAGACCGGATGCTTAGCCAGCCCCCACGGAGAGACCACCAGCGCCGCCACCATGCCAATAACGCCAAACGCCAGGTTGATCCCGCCGTTAATGCGTAACGCTCTGGCGCCCTTCTCCGCCGCGAGGCAGGCATAGCGCGCCATCAGGATCGCCAGCGGGGCAAAGCACGGCAGGATATAGGTCGGCAGCTTGCCTTTGGCGATGCTGAAGAACAGCAGCGGCATCACCACCCAACCCAGCAGATAGAACCCGCCGCCCGCGTTTTGTCTGTCACGCCAGCCGAGACGGAACGCGCCGGGCAGCAGCGCCAGCCACGGCAGGCTACCCGCGATCAGGAACGGCACGTAGTACCAGAACGGGGCTTTGTGCTGCGCGTCGCTCTGGGCGAAACGCTGAATATGCTCAACCCAGAAGAAGTAACGCCAGAAGTCAGGCTCACGCTGCGCAATCGCCAGCCCCCATGGCAGAACAATCAGCACGCAGCTCAGGATCGCGAGCCAGCCAAAAATCAGCACCTCTTTCCAGCGCTTCTGGACGATCGCCCACGGCAGCACGCCAATCACCGGTACCGCCAGCGCCAGGAAGCCTTTGGTCATCACCCCCATCCCGCAGGCCAGCCCAAGCAGCACATAGCCCCCCGCTCTTCCGGCAACGGTCTGGGCCTGTGACGCCAGCCAGAAGCTGCACATCGCCGCCACCAGCCACAGGGTGATGATGGGATCCAGCACCGCATACGTGCCGATGCCATACACCAGGAACAGGGTCAGGAAGATCAGGCCGGAGAAAATGGCTGTCCGCTTATCCCGCCAGAGACGCCAGGCCATCCAGATGACCAGCAGCGCCGCTAAACCGGTGGAGAAGATAGACCCGGCGCGCACGGCGAGGTTCGTGTGCCCGAACAGCATCTGCCCGATGCTGTTGATCCAGTAGCCGGCAATCGGCTTTTCAAAGTAACGCAGCCCCAAAAAATGCGGGACAACCCAGTCTCCGGAGGCCAGCATTTCGCGGCTGATTTCCGCATAGCGCGTTTCATCAGGCTGCCAAAGCAGGCGGATATCAACCGGGATGAGGTAGTAAACGATAAACAGTGCGAGAAGCGCTAAGCCATAACGGGCTGTTTTCATTGGACCGGACTCACGGTTTGTTGATAGCCAAGCCAGCCTTCCCGGCCAGCCAGTTCATTGCGGACCACTTTGCCCACGGGCAGGGTGCTGAGGTCGTCTGGCAGCAGCTCGCTTAACGGGCAAAACGCAATGCCTTCCTGAGCGGCCATCGTCAGCAGTTCGTCGAAATCATGCTGATACGCAATCCCTTCCACTTCGGCATGGATGGTATACACCGGCGTACCGGCGTCACGATGAATGCGGTCCAGGATGTAGCGATTGAACTCATCAGCTTTCACCTCGCGCCCGACCACTTCATCCCAGGTGGGAAGCGTGACCGGAATTTGCACCGTACCGTAGCGATTTTCGCCCAACAGCGGCAAAAAGGGCCCGGTTCCGCGGCAATCGCTGTTGTAGCGAAACGCAAAGGCTTCTTTGGCCTTCACGACGCGCTGATCCGCACGCCATCCCGCCACGGCGGAGCAGCGCACGGGCTGACCGATAATGGCCTCCAGTTCCAGCATCCCACGCTCGACCTCACGGGACAGGCGCGGGATATCCCAGACGCCCGCCCAGGCTTGCCAGGCATGGTGATCCCAGGCGTGCAGACCCACCTCATGATGCTGTGCCGCCTCACGGATAACCGCTTCATTACCCGCGCCGATGCGTCTGCCGGGCCAGGCGGTGCCGGCCAGCAAAATATCCCAGCCGTAGAGGGATGCTGCGCGCGAGCGCAGCATTTTGAACAGAAATGCCGGTTTAACCAGACGCCATAAATGGCGTCCCATGTTGTCAGGCCCCACGCTGAAGAAAATGCTGGAGCGCACGCCGTGCTTGCTCAGCAGTTCCAGCAGTTTGGGTACGCCGTCACGCGTTCCCCTGAAGGTGTCGACATCAATGCGTAAACCGACTTTTTTCATGAGACCTGTTCCGACAGCTCCACGGTGCGCAGGAAGAAATCAAGCGTTTCATCAATGGTTTGTTCCATCTTCACCGTCGGCGTCCAGTTCAGGCAGCGCTTCGCATTGCGAATGCTTGGCTTACGGTGCTCAACGTCCTGATACCCTTTACCGTAGTAGCTGCTGCTTTCCACTTCGCGGAAGCCGGCAAACGGCGGGAATTTATCGCGCAGCGGGTGGCGCTCAAAGCTGGCCAGCAGCATCTCGGCCAGTTCGCGAATGCTCGCTTCGTTGTCCGGGTTGCCGATATTGATGATTTCACCGTTGCAGCGATTATCTTTGTTTTCGATGATGCGGAACAGCGCTTCGATACCATCGCTGATATCCGTAAAGCAGCGTTTCTGTTTCCCGCCTTCGATAAGCTTGATTGGCGAGCCTTCCACCAGGTTCAGGATCAGCTGGGTGATCGCACGGGAGCTGCCAATACGCGCCGCGTTCAGGTTGTCCAGACGTGGCCCCATCCAGTTGAACGGACGGAACAGGGTAAAGCGCAGGCCCTCTTTCTCACCGTAGGCCCAAATCACGCGGTCCAGCAGCTGTTTGGAGACGGAGTAAATCCAGCGCTGCTTGTTGATCGGCCCGACCACCAGGTTGGAGGTGTCTTCATCGAAGTTCTTATCGGTACACATGCCGTACACTTCAGAGGTGGACGGGAAGATGATGCGCTTGTCGTATTTCACGCAGTCGCGGATGATCTTCAGGTTCTCTTCGAAGTCCAGCTCAAACACGCGCAGCGGGTTACGGGTGTACTCGATTGGCGTGGCAATGGCGACCAGCGGCAGCACCACGTCGCATTTCTTAATGTGGTATTCAATCCACTCGGAGTGGATGCTGATGTCCCCTTCCACGAAGTGGAAGCGCGGGTTGTCGAGGAAACGGCTGATCGCATCCGCGCCAATATCCAGGCCGTAGATTTCGTAGTTATCGTCTTTGAGCAGACGTTCGGTCAGGTGGTTACCGATAAAACCGTTCACGCCGAGGATCAGCACGCGGGTACGGCGTTTGATGGCCACCACCGGCGCGCTGGTGATCAGCGCCCCGGCCACCAGCCCCAGCGACTGCGCCAGCTGGATGCCCTGAACGTACAGGCCGTTGTCGGTTTGGCCGGTAACGATCTCCAGCGCCTGCTCGCCGCAGCTCACAATCAGCGGGGAGACGGAGACGACGGTGCCCGGTTTTGCCGCCGGAATGTCGTCACGCACGCGGGATTTCCAGACGATGAACTTGCTGACGCCCGCAAAGCTGTAGGCGCCCGGCCACGGGTCGGTCACGGCGCGCACCAGGTTGTGCAGCTGGCGGGCCGGTTTGTTCCAGTCCAGACGACCATCTTCCGGCGCGCGGCGGCCAAAGCAGCTTGCCTTGCTCTCGTCCTGTGCGGTTTCGCTGAAGGTGCCGTTAAGGATGCCCGGCAGCGCATCGCGCAGCAGCGTCTGTGCCGTCGCGTTCAGCTTTTGATGCAGCTGCAGCGCGGTATCGTCCGCATCAATAGCGACCTTCTGCTGCGCCACGATAGCGCCCGCATCCGCACGGCGCACCATGCGGTGCAGCGTCACGCCCGTTTCCGTTTCACCGTTCACCAGCACCCAGTTCAGCGGGGCGCGGCCACGGTAGGCAGGCAGCAGAGAACCATGAAGATTAAAGGCGCCTTTTGCAGCCAGGCCTAAGATCTCGTCGGAGAGCAGGTTGCGATAGTAAAACGAGAAGATGACGTCAGGCGCGAGGGCGCGAATGCGCTCCACCCACAGCGGGTGGTTGACGTCGTCCGGCGCATAAACCGGAATTCCACGCTCGGCGGCGATACGCGCCACGGAGCCGAAAAAGTTGTTCTCTCCGGCCGTGTCCGGATGGGTAAAGATTGCCGCAATGTCATAGCCCGCTTCCAGCAGGGCCTGCGTGCCCGTGCACCCCATATCGTGATAGGCAAATACAACAGCTTTCATGGGTGAATTTCCTCTTGAGATGCTTTGTGTTCCTGACGGACAACACGTTGAATAAAGTAGCGCGGACGCGCGCGAACGTCGTTATAGATACGGCCAATGTATTCACCGAGGAGACCCATCCCGACAAACTGGGCGCCGATGAACATAAACAGCACGGCAAAGAGCATGAAGACCCCTTCCGCCGCCCACTGCGGGCCAAAGACCAGTCGCAGCACCACCAGCAGAACGGACAGCGCGAAACCGGCCACGGCGATGATGCTGCCGAACACGCTCAGCAGACGCAGCGGCGTGGTGGTCAGGCAGGTGATGAGGTCGTACATCAGGTTGATGAGGCGCATAAAGCTGTACTTCGACTCCCCGTGCTCGCGCTCGGCGTGCAGGACCGGGATTTCCGTTGCCTTACGGGCAAAGGTATTCGCCAGAATCGGAATGAAGGTGCTGCGCTCGTGGCAATGCAGCATGGCGTCGACAATGTGGCGGCGGTAGGCGCGCAGCATGCAGCCGTAATCGCCCATCGCTTTACCGGTCGTACGCTGGATCAGACGGTTGATGGTACGCGAGGCTAGCTTGCGGAACAGGCTGTCCTGGCGGTTCTGACGTACCGTGCCGACCACGTCATAGCCTTCGTCGGCTTTGGCAACCAGGCGCGGGATCTCTTCCGGCGGGTTTTGCAGGTCCGCGTCCAGGGTGATAATCAGATCGCCCGTGACGTGGCTAAACCCCGCCATAATCGCCGAGTGCTGGCCGTAGTTACGGTTGAGCAGCACGGCAACGATGTGGCTGCCTTCGGCCTGCGCGGCGTCGGTCATCATCAGCGCGGAATTATCGCTACTGCCGTCATCCACCAGCAGAATTTCGTAGGCCTTGCCCATCGTGTCGCAGGCGGCCGTCGTACGGCGGATCAGTTCGGGCAGGCTCTCCTGCTCGTTATAAACCGGGATGACCACGGATACTTTTTGTACAGGCGGTGCACTGAACATATCAATGTCCTGCAAGCTGATGGAGTGCGGTAATGACGCGGGTTGTGTCGTCATGAGTCATGTCCGGGAAAAGAGGGAGAGAACAAATACGCGCGCTATTCCATTCAGAATTCGGGAGCGATACATCAGGAAAACGCTCGCGGTAATATTTTTGCGTGTGGGCCGCGCGGAAATGGAGGCCGGTACCGATGCCTTTCTCTTTCAGCGCCGCCATCAGGTTGTCGCGTGAGATCCCGCAGCGCGCTTCATCCACGCGAATAATAAACAGATGCCAGGCGTGCACGTGCGGCCATGACGGAATGGTGAGCGGCTGGAACGGCGTATCGGCAAGCTCCCGCAGGTAGCGTTGCGCTATTTCCTCACGGCGCCTGTTGGCCTCTTTCAGTTTGCCTAACTGCACCAGCGCCAGCGCGGCGTTGATGTCCGCCAGGTTGTATTTATAGCCCGGCGCGATCACTTCCGCCTGCGGCGCGCGACCGTGCGTCTGGCGATCATAGGCATCTACGCCCAGGCCATGGAATTTCAGACTGCGGATCCGCTGTGCCAGCTGGGCATTATCCGTGACCACCAGGCCGCCTTCCGCGCAGGTCATGTTTTTAATGGCGTGGAAGGAGAAAATTGCCGTTCCTTTCCAGCCCACGTGACGGTTTTTGTAATACGTTCCGGCGGCATGGGCCGCATCTTCAATCACCGGAATACCGTGACGTTCACCGATGGCATGAATTGCGTCGATATCACACGGCGCGCCGGCATAGTGAACGGGAATAATGGCTTTAGTGCGCGGGGTAATAGCGGCTTCCACGGCTTCTGGCGTCACCATTAATGTGTCTTTATCCACATCAATCATGACCGGCGTGGCGCCCAGCAATACGATCATATTCAGCGTGGAGACCCAGGTCTGGGAAGGGGTAATAACTTCATCGCCCGGGCCAATATCCAGCGCCATCAGCGTAACGTGCATGCCCGCGGTGGCGGAACAGAGGGCAATCGCATGCTGATTCCCGGTAAGTTGACAGAATGCCTCTTCAAGTTGCTGATTCTTAGGCCCTGTGGTGATCCAGCCCGACATCAAAACGTCCTGAAGCGCCGCAATTTCCTCAGCGCCCATCGACGGCCGCGAAAAAGGCAGAAAATCACTCATTATTAATTTCCTTGCAATCAAAATGGCATGTTTTTGATATTAACCAAATGCCAGCCCGCTTATTTCAACGAACCATAAACTCATATCAAAGTAGCTCTCTTTCCTTAGGGAAAAATTAAGACAGCGTTTACAACGCTATAAGACAACTAGCAGCCAATTGAAAAACAACAAGTTAATTTTATATTAAATATTTTTGATGTGATCTTCCGCAACATTTTGAAATGGAAACATTTAAACCAATCCTCAACAAACAAAAAAAATCCCGGCTATTTCAAAATAATATGAAATAGCCGGGAACTTTTCTATTTAGTTAATTGTCGCGCTTATTACAGGTTATCTGGAAAGTTTTTCGGTAATTCACTGGCCGCGCAGGCGATCACGCTTTCATTATTGGCACCGCAGTCGCGTACAAAGGTGATTGTGGCAAATTCATCAATCACTTCGGTTGGATACGCCGGGCCCGCATCACGGTAGCTGTTCATCAGCGGAATATGATCGTTCTGGAAGCAGACGGTTTTTTCCGGGTTGTTCATGACCCAGCGCGGGAAGAAGATGGTGCCGTGGAACAGTTTGTCGCCCAGGTTCACAATCAGGCTGACGTCGGTACCGGTTGGCTCGGTCCAGGAAATTTTATAGATGCTCTCCCCTACCCGCACGATGTAAGCCTGCTGATCTTTCACCCAACGGTTTGCCACCAGACCGCTGTGAATACGGTAATCCAGGGTCGTCTCGTTTTTGACGTAAATCTCGTAGTTCCAGCCGTTGTCGTAGGTGTAAACAAGGTGTTTGCCAACGAAGCCGCTTAAGTCGTGTTTGTCGAAGGTGTTCATAAGATGTCTCCTTTGTTTTGATGAGACGATCGTACCCCTTCAAAAAATGAATGAATAACGCTATGTTTTAATCAAATTCATCCAAATTTTAGATAAATTATGCATAAGACGACGCTGGAACAATGGTCTTTACTGGAAAGAGTGGTCGAGGCGGGCAGCTTTGCCAAAGCCGCAGAAGAAACCCACCGCAGCCAGTCCTCGGTGAGCTATAACCTGTCGCTGCTGCAGGAGCGGCTGGGCGTGGCCCTCCTGGTGCCGGAAGGACGACGGGCGGTGTTAACGCCGGCAGGAGAACTGCTGCTCAACCAGGTTAAACCGCTGCTGAAAGCCTTTTCGTACGTTGAGACGCGCGCAGCGACCCTTCGCAACGGGATGCGCACGCGGCTGGATCTGGTGGTGGACTCCATTTTCCCGCGCCGCCGCCTGTTTGCCATTCTGCGCCAGTTCCAGCAGCAGTATCCGCAAACCCAGGTACGCCTCACCGAGGTGCTGGAAAACACCCGGGACGATGCCATTAACGACGAAGCCGATGTGATGGTCCTCACCCGCCGCCAGGACATGACCGGGCTCGGCGAATGGCTGATGAATATCGACTTTGTTGCCGTGGCCCACCATCAGCATCCTCTCTTTCACCTCGACGCGCCGCTTAACGACGACATGCTACGCCCGTGGCCGCTCATTCAGATTGCGGACAGTCAGCCCGCCGCGCGCGCGGCCGGTGAGTCATGGACCTTCTCCACCATCGATGCCGCCATTGAGGCCGTCCTCTCTCAGGTCGGCTATGGCTGGCTGCCGGAGGAACGCATCCAGACCCAGCTGGATCAAGGCATCCTGAAACGCCTGCCGCTGAGCCACGGTGCACGCAGAGCGACGCCGCTTCACCTGATTGTTAAGCGCTCCCTCGCCCCGCTTGACGAGCAGGTGGAGACGCTGCTGCGCCTTTTTAGCCAGGAGCCGTCATCCTCACCTGCTACGCTTTAAGGTCCGAACGTTAAAACGATAAGGAGCGGATGATGAAAATCGACTTTACGGGGAAAGTGGCGCTGGTGACTGCCTCAACCGGCGGGATCGGGTTCGCCATTGCCAGAGGGCTGGCAGAAAGCGGTGCCGAGGTGATCGTTAATGGCCGCAGCACGGAATCGGTGAATAAAGGCATTCAGCAGCTGCAGCAGGTGGTGCCGGGTGTCCAGGTGCGCGCCGCGATTGCCGATCTCAGCACGGCGGAAGGGGTCGAGTCGCTGCTCAAGGTAGCGAATAACGTCGACATTCTGGTTAACAATGCCGGGATTTACGGACCGCAGGATTTCTATGCCACCGACGATGAGACCTGGGAGCGTTACTGGCAGACCAACGTGATGTCCGGCGTGCGTCTTTCCCGCGCCCTCCTGCCGGGCATGGTGCAAAAAGGCTGGGGACGGGTGGTGTTTATCTCCTCCGAGTCGGCCTGCAATATCCCGGCGGATATGATCCACTACGGGGTGACCAAAACGGCGCAGCTCTCGCTGGCGCGCGGGCTGGCGAAGTTCGTGGCGGGAAGCGGCGTGACGGTCAACAGCGTACTGCCGGGGCCAACGATGTCGGACGGTTTCGCAGAGATGATGAAGGATGAAATCGAAAAAACCGGTAAATCGCTGGAGCAGCTGGCGAAAGAGTTTGTGATGGCCAACCGCCCCAGCTCGGTGATCCAGCGCGCGGCCACGGTTGAAGAGGTGGCCAATATGGTGATTTATGTCTGTTCACCCCAGGCTTCCGCCACCTCGGGCGCGGCGCTGCGCGTCGATGGCGGCGTCGTGGATGACATCATCTGAGGCTGTCAGGCTGCACTGCCTGCAACCCGACGGGCAGTAATGTAGTGCGCCTGCCAGTAAGCATCCGTCAGGGTTGAGACCGTGACGCCCTGGCTGCTTGAGGCATGAATGAACTGGCTATTGCCAATATACACGCCGACATGCCTGCGGTTCGGACCCGTCTGGAAGAACACCAGATCTCCGGGCCTCAGGCGGTATTGCGTCACCTGCACCCCGCGGTGGATCTGCTCGCCGGTCGTGCGCGGTAAATTAAGATGCGCCACATCGCTGAACAGGTGCTGCATCAGCGCGGAGCAGTCCACCCCGCGGCGCGTGGTTCCGCCCCACTGATACTGGGTCCCCTTCCACTTTTGGTATTGATCAAGGATGCGCGCGCGCAGCGGGCCCGTATCCTGTTGCATCAGCGCAGATTTCGCTGGCGAGACGGCCAGGTCACTGTTCATCGATAGCATCGACGCGGGGAGTTGAAAACTGAATGCAGAAAACGAAGCAAAACTTAACGTCAGGATTGAAATAAACGATCTAAGAGTCATATCAAGAAAGCAGTAGTGAGTGAGTTTTTCCTTACCTGTGGGGGCCAAAGGGTTCCCCTGAATATCGTGCGATGTGGCGATAATATAGACAGATCGTTTTTTCACCAATTCTTATCGAGGCCAAAAATGGACTCACTTTGAGATCGCAAGATCGAGAAAAAAATGGTGGTGATGTAAGGACTGTCCTGGTAAAGCAGGTAAACTGATCCACAGAATGTGTATTTCAGCTAAGACGTATTTATGACCAATATGATTGCCGACGAGACGGTGGCGAAATCCAGCGTGCTCTCTGTCTTTGACTTTGATGGGACGTTAACACACCACGACAGCTTTATTCCTTTCCTGCGCTTTGCCTTCGGGAAACGCTACTTCGCGGGCCGTCTGGTGCGTATGGCGCTGCCCACGCTCCACTGCGTGCGTCGCAAGCTGACGCGCGATGAGCTAAAGGAAGTGCTGATCAAAACGTTCCTGACGGGCGTGGATGAACACTGGTTGCGCCAGCAGGCGGAAGCGTTTTGCGAAAAATACTGGAGCAAGCTGATGCGCCCCGAAGGGGTTCTGGCCGTGGCGGCCGAGGTGAATTCCGGTGCGGAGGTGACCATCTGTTCCGCGTCTCCGGCGCTGGTGCTCCAGCCGTGGGCTGACAAACTGGGCATTAAGCTGATTGGCACACAGCTGGAAGTGAAAGACGGCAAGCTGACGGGGCGCATCACGGGCCATAACTGCCGCTGCGCCCAGAAGGTGGCCAGGCTGGAAAAAGTGTATGGCGATCTGAACGCCTATCACCTGCGTGCCTGGGGGGACACCCGCGGTGACCACGAGCTGCTGGCGGCGGCGCAGGATCCGCACTGGCGGCACTTCCACCCGCCGCGCAAGCGCCGGAATTCACCCATCAAGTAGCCTTTTTGCCGGGTGGCGGCTGCGCCTTACCCGGCCTACATTCGAAAGCGCCACCGGGCGGTACATCAGGCCTCACGTTTCCCCGGGAACATCACGCTCGCAATAATTCCCAGCGCCAGCACGCCCAATACCACAAACAGGCTGGCCGTCGCGCCAATGCTGTAACCGTGATGCCAGAAGTGATCGGTGGCATTTAACCCCAGCTTGAACGCCACGAAGAACAGCAGCAGCACCACCGCTTTCTCGAGATGCACCAGATACTGCTTCAGCGCTTCCAGCACGAAGTAAAGGGTACGCAGGCCGAGGATAGCGAACATCATGGCGCTGTAGATAATCAGCGGCTCGCGGCTGACGGCGATAATGGCCGGCACGGAGTCAAACGCGAACATCACGTCTGAGAGTTCCACCACCGCCACGCAGAGCAGCAGCGGGGTCGCATAGCGCTTCGCCTTCTTCACGCGTCCGACCATCACGTCCTGGTTTTCCGGCTTTTCAAGCTCCGCATCCACCTCTTTCTGCGTCAGAATAAAGGCGTTGCTGCTGATTTTCGGCCAGACCGGATAGAAGCGTTTCACCAGGCGATAGGCGAGATGACCCGAGTAATCTTCCACTTCGTCACTCTCTTCATTGCGTCGGAGCATCATCACCGCCGTCCAGCCGACGACCAGCGCGAAAATCACCTCGACGTAAGGCCCCAGACTTAACAGGCTGGTGCCGATAGCCACGAAAATACCGCGGAAGACAATCGCCCCCAGCACACCCCAGTAGAGCACGCGGTGACGGTACTTATCCGGCACGCCGAACCAGGCGAAGATCGCCATCATCACGAACAGGTTATCGACGGAGAGCACCTCCTCCAGCGCATAACCGGTGAGGAACAGGCTCGCCATCTCGGCGCCGTGGTGAACGTACAGGAACCCGGCGAAGGCCATCGCCATCATGACCCAGAAGAGGGACCACATTGCGGCGCTTTTCAGCGAGATCGGTTTATCGTGACGGTGCATAAAGAGGTCGATAAACATCGCCCCAACGGCCATCACTACAAAGACAACAACGGTTTCCGTCGGGAAACCGAGATGAGCAGCAGACATACAAAACCCTTTTATAGAGGCAAAGCACAGCACCATGCAGGCTGGCGTAAACCAGCAGAGAAAAAGGGTGGGCTGTTCACATCCACCCTCAAAACCGCAGCGCGACGGCCGCGTAAGGGGTGTACTTTACCTTACCAGATGGGGATTGCACATCTACCGTTTAGGCGCTCATGCCACGCAAACGCTGCAGCACTGCGACCAGAACCGCCACAGACCAGCCTACCATCAATGCGCCCACCAGTCCTTCCACCCCGCCGATGAGCCGCCAGTGCTGGGGTAACGTGACGTCGCCGTACCCTACCGTCGCATAGCTCACCAGCGAAAAGTAGAAGCTAGTGTTCCAGTCATTAAACGCGTCGATGACAAAATAAAAGGCAGCAAACAGCCCGGCCTCCAGAAGATGGGCGAAAATCATAGAGATAACGATACCGACATTGCGTAAAACAATGCGTACCGCAGAATCGACGTCTAACGTGATGAATTTTAAAACGCCAAACATCCACAGCGAATGAATGACCACGGTTAGGGTAAGCAAAATAATAATGCTGAGTAGCTGCATGGTACGTGCTCTGACAAAAGGAGTATGGCCCCGCGAGCGCGGCGGGGCATCTGGTCGAAGGGAGAGGAAAAGTTGGTGCAATAATTGCGCTACGTGATTATTTCTCTGCCAGCACGTCCTGCTTGCGGCTGGCCAGCAGCCT
Source organism: Enterobacter cloacae complex sp. IR5422 (assembly GCF_049238165.1). Taxonomy (NCBI): domain Bacteria; kingdom Pseudomonadati; phylum Pseudomonadota; class Gammaproteobacteria; order Enterobacterales; family Enterobacteriaceae; genus Enterobacter; species Enterobacter cloacae complex sp. IR5422. Next base: position 126,330 of record NZ_JBMKHT010000006.1, read on the forward strand.
TGAGCGATATCCGCAGCGCACTATCTGTGAGTCACCTCTTATTTACATCATTTAAACCTTCCATTAACTGGATAAAAAGAACGCGCCGTCGCTATAGTGGTTTTGTTTAATAAAACCAAGTTGTACCTAATAAAACAAAGAACACACCCTGCGAGGATACAATGACAGAACATTTACGTAACGGCGCGACCGCCACCGAGGACATAGAAAGAGAGACGATGCGGAAGGTGATCTGGCGTATTCTTCCGTTTCTGATTGTCAGTTACCTGGTCTCCATTATCGATCGCGGGAATATCGGCATGGCTTCGCTGCAGATGAATGAGGACCTTGGCCTCAGCAAAGCGGCGTTTGGCTTCGCCAGCAGCCTCTACTTCGTGGCCTATTTCCTGTTTGAGGTGCCGAGCAACCTGGCCATGCAGAAAGTCGGCGCCCGGCTGTGGATCCCGCGCATTATGATCAGCTGGGGCATCGTCTCCATGGGCATGGCGCTGGTTCAAAACACCACGTCGCTCTATATCGTCCGTTTTCTTCTCGGAGCAGCGGAAGCAGGCTTCTTCCCCGGCGTCGTGCTGTATCTGACCTGGTGGATCCCTGCCCGCTACCGCGCGCGCATTATTGCGTCCTTTATGGTTGCCATCCCGCTCGCTAACTTCATCGGCTCCCCGCTTTCCGGATTGATACTGTCGCTGGATGGCTGGCTGGGTCTTCGCGGCTGGCATCTGCTGTTCATTATTGAAGGCTTACCTGCGGTGCTGCTGGGTATTGCGGCCTGGTTTATTCTCCGGGATCGCCCTCATCAGGCGAAATGGCTCAGCGATGAACAGAAAAAGTGGCTGGAAACCACCCTTGAGACCGAGCGTAGCCAGCAAAAGAACATTGGACACCAGACGACGTGGCAGCTGCTGAAGCATCGCCAAATCTGGCTGATGGCGCTGATTTACGCGGGCGCATCGTCCGCGGGCACCACTATTAGCGTCTGGTCTCCTCAGCTGCTGAAATCCTTCCATCTTGATAATCTGCAAACCGGTCTGTTTAACGCCATTCCTTACGGTCTGGCATCGGTTCTGATGATTGTCTGGGGACGACACTCCGATCGCACCAATGAACGCCGCTGGCATACTGCGCTGACGCTGTTCATGATTGCCGCCGGCGTGTTCGCTGCCTTTGTCAGCGTCTCGCTCTTTGCCACTCTCGCGATCCTGAGCATTATCCTGACGGGCGCGTATTCGATGAAAGGGCCTTTCTGGGCGCTGGCGTCCGGCTGGATGAGCAGCTCCTCGGCGGCGGCAGGGCTGGCCGCGATTGGCGCCATCGCGAACCTGATTGGCGGGGCGGTCATGGTAAATGCCTACGGCATGATCAGCGAGCAAACGGGCAGCTACACGCTGGCTATGCTTCCGCTGGCCGTGCTGTGCCTGGCCGGGGGTATCGCGGTACTCATTATGGGACGGCAGGCACGCAACGCTCAGCTACATGAAAAACAGGTCACACATTCGTGATGACAGAAGCGGGACACACGTCCCGCTTCTGCGTTTAAAGATTTTCTTCCGCCGCGTCGCTCGTTTCACCAAAGAACTGCTGACAGAAGGGCTTACTGGCTCCCATTTTCTGCGACAGACGGCTGGCCGCCGCCTTCATCAACGGGCCTATCTCCTTCTCACGACGATCTTCCGTCAGCCGTGAGATGGGGCCGGTCAGGGCTAACGCCGCAACCAGTTTGTCGTGAACGCCGAAGACAGGCATCGCAAACGCCGCGGTATGGGGATCGCGTGCGCCTGACGTGTAGAAAGGGAGTTCAGCATCGCCCTCCGGCAGGCTCTCATTGAGCCCCCAGTGGCGCAAGACCTTACTGATGGCCGAACTATCAAGCGGGAACTGGCTGCCGGGAAGATTGCTGTGTCGCAGGCCGTGCGACGCTTCCGCGCGAAACAGGCAAAGGCGCTGCCCGCCCTCCAGCACATACCAGCTGGCGCTCTCCTGAGACGCCAGGGATAAGGCCTGAAGCTCTGGCTGAACCACCCGCGAAAGATGGAAAGATTGTTCATACAGCTTGCCGAGGTAAAGCAGGCGTGGGCCAAGCGCATAATTGCCGTCTTCATGCCTGACGACGTAATTCATCCGTTCAAGAGAATTCATCAAGCGGTAAACCGTGGTTTTGTGATAACCCGACAGCTGTGCCAGCGCGGTCAGCGTCAGGCTCTCATCCCCAGGACGGAAGCAATCCAGTAAAGCCAGCGCTTTTTCAACCGCTACAACGCCTTCATTCCCCATCATTATCTCCTTGTTAGCCCGGCAGTGAGTGTACCTCAAATTTTGTGAGTCACTTCGTGTTTACATCACAAACGCCACCTCGGGTCTGGCTAAAAGGAAAGCAACACCGCTATAGTTGTTTTGTTCTGTACACCTGCGTTGTACTTAGTAAAACAATATGGAGGCATTCATGTCCGTTTCTGAAAAAAAACCGATTAATCGCCAGTTCGAACGCGTTTCTGCCGAGGACGTTCGTCGGGCTGTCGAGTATCAGGCAGCCATTCTGGCCGACGTGGCCGGTCGCCGCGGTACGCTTCACGGCCGCATCAAACCGCTGGCTCCTCACATGTCCGTTGCGGGTCCGGCCATCACCGTGGAAGTCCGTCCGGGTGATAATCTGGCGATTCATGCCGCGATGGCGGTTGCGCAACCCGGCGATGTCCTGATCGTCGATGGCAAAGGCGACCTGAGCTGCGCGCTGCTGGGCGAAATCATGGCCACTCAGGCTCAGGCGAGCGGCATTGCGGGCATCATTATTGACGGTGCTGTACGTGACGCCGATTCCCTGAGCAAAGGTCACTACCCTGTCTTTTCTGCCGGTCTGAACCCCTGCGGCCCGACAAAGTTAATTTCTGGCCGGGTGAATCATCCCATTTCAGTCGCCGGGGCGACGGTTCAGGCAGGGGATCTGGTTGTCGCGGATATCGACGGCGTGGTCGTCATCCCGCGCGATGAGGTTCAGCAGGTTATCGCGCTGGCAAAAGAAAAGCTGGAGATGGAGACCCGGCGTCTTGCCGCCATCCATGAAGGCGATTTGCGTCCACACTGGCTTGATGACGCGCTTCGTAAGGCAGGTATGTTAGCCGACGGGGAGACGCTGTGATGGGGGGCAAAGACGTAATTCTGGTTACCGGAAGCGACCTGGCGGAGCAGGCCATGGTGATGCTGCAGGGCTTTGAGGTGGTGTTTGCGGGCCGCCAGCCGACAGAAGATGACCTGATCGCGCTGTGTGAACGACACAATCCCGTGGCGATTCTGGTTCGTTACGGCCGGATCACCGCGAAAGTCATGGATGCCGCCCCGGCTCTGCAGGTTATTTCCAAGCACGGAAGCGGGATCGATGTGATAGACCAGACGGCAGCGGCCGAGCGCAATATCGCCCTCCGCGCGGCCCCAGGCGCAAACGCGGCGGCAGTGGCTGAGCATACATGGGCGCTGATCCTCGCCTGCGCAAAGTCCGTGGTGCCTCTGGACAAGCGGCTGCGGGACGGGCACTGGGATAAGGCGACGCATAAATCCATTGAGCTGGAGGGATTAACCCTGGGGCTAATCGGATTGGGCGCTATCGGCTCGCGCGTGGCAACTATTGGTCATGCCTTCGGCATGAAGGTGCTGGCTTACGATCCCTATGCTAAATCGATGCCTGCCCTGTGCGAACGCGCAGAGACGCTGACCGGACTTCTTTCCCGTTCCGATGTCATCTCTTTGCACTGTCCGCTAACCGATGAGAATCGGGGAATGATCAATAGCGAGGCGCTCGCACACTGCAAACGGAACGCCATTCTGGTCAATACGGCACGCGGTGGACTGATCCACAGTGAATCGTTACTGGCGGCGCTCCGGGATGGCACGCTGCACAGCGCAGCGCTGGACAGCTTTACCCAGGAGCCGCTGACGGCGCCGCACCTCTGGCAGTCCGTAGAAAACGTGGTGATTTCACCGCATATTGGCGGCGTTACCGCCGCGTCATACATCAAGATGGGGACCGTGGCCGCGGGCAATATTCTGGCCGTGACGGATGCCACCACCGTCAGCCCGTAAAGCCAAGCATGACGAGTGGCAGCGCGCTGATGTCACTTGTCTTCTGCCAGCGCCTGAGCACACGCCCAGGCACTTGCCCAGGCCCACTGGAAGTTATACCCGCCGAGCCAGCCGGTCACATCCATCACTTCACCGATGAAGTAGAGCCCCGGCACGTTGCGCGCTTCCATGGTACGGGAAGAGAGTTCATTCGTGTCGACTCCGCCCAGCGTGACTTCCGCCGTGCGGTAGCCTTCCGTGCCGTTTGGCTGCACGCGCCAGTTTGTTAGCGTCTCGACCAGCGTTTCCTGCTCGCGGCTGTTAAGCTGCTTGAGCGACACGTCGGGGATCTGCCCCAGCACCTGCAAACATTCCACCAGACGCTTCGGCAGCTGCATTGCCAGGGTGTTTTTCAGGCTCTGATTCGGGTGCGCGGTACGCTGTTCGTTAAGGAAGGCATCCAGATCGCAATCGGGGAGCAGGTTAACCGTGACAAACTCTCCCGGCTGCCAGTAGCTGGAGATTTGCAGGACCGCCGGGCCGGAGAGGCCGCGATGGGTAAAGAGCAGGTTTTCGCGAAACACCGTGCCGTCTTCGGCGGTGATAACGGCGGGAACGGACACGCCAGACAGCGTCTGAAGCTGTTCCAGAAGCGGTTTATGCAGCGTGAACGGCACCAGCCCGGCGCGCGTAGGCAGGACTTTCAGGCCAAACTGCTCGGCGATTTTATAGCCGAACGGGGAAGCGCCCAGCCCCGGCATAGACAGGCCGCCGCTGGCAATCACCAGATTATCGGCGCTGACGGTTTCACCGTTGAGCTGCAGCGTGTAGCCCTGGTCATCGCGGGAAACGTCCAGCACTTCGGTGCGCAGGCGCATGACCACGCCGCCCTTCTCGCACTCGGCCACCAGCATATCGACAATCTGCTGGGCGGAGTCGTCGCAGAACAGCTGGCCCAGCGTCTTCTCATGCCATGCGATACCGTGCTTACCCACCAGGTCGATAAAGTCCCACTGGGTATAACGCGCCAGCGCAGATTTACAAAAATGACGGTTTTGGCTCAAATAGGCCGCGGGTTCAACATACAGGTTAGTAAAGTTGCAGCGCCCGCCGCCGGACATCAGGATCTTGCGGCCTGGCTTTTTACCGTTATCCAGCAGCAGCACGCGACGACCCGCCTGTCCGGCCATTGCCGCACAAAACATACCCGCCGCACCGGCGCCAATTACCACGGCATCAAACCTTTCCACGTCAAAACCCTCTTTGTTAACTGCCGCGGATTGTAAAGTTTCCTCTGTGGTCACACCAGCGTAAAAAGATATTACAAAGCCATTCCATTGAAATTTAAAGAATATCCTTTCAGGCACTTTTCTCAAATCAGGTGGTATGTCAAAAAAAGTCTATATTTCACTTTGCCCGTTGCGCATTTGTCCTGGATAATGCGCCGCGTTCATGTCCTCAAAATGGCGTAACGTCCTATGCTACATTTGTTTGCCGGCCTGGATTTACATACCGGGCTTTTACTCTTGCTTGCTCTGGTTTTTGTACTGTTTTACGAAGCGATCAACGGCTTCCACGACACTGCAAACGCAGTAGCGACGGTTATCTACACTCGCGCAATGCGATCGCAGCTTGCGGTTGTTATGGCGGCGGTATTTAACTTTTTTGGTGTCCTCCTGGGCGGACTGAGCGTTGCGTATGCGATTGTGCATATGCTGCCAACAGATCTGCTGCTTAACGTAAGTTCTGGCCATGGCCTCGCTATGGTGTTCTCAATGCTGCTTGCTGCAATTATCTGGAACCTCGGTACCTGGTATTTCGGCCTGCCTGCATCCAGTTCTCACACCCTCATCGGCGCGATTATCGGTATCGGGTTAACCAACGCCCTCATGACCGGTACATCGGTTGTTGATGCGTTAAATATCCCGAAAGTACTGGGGATCTTTGCCTCTCTCATCGTCTCCCCTATCGTGGGTCTGGTGGTGGCGGGCGGGCTGATCTTCATCCTGCGTCGTTACTGGAGCAATACCAAAAAACGCTCCCGTATTCACCTGACGCCGGCAGAGCGTGAAAAGAAAGACGGCAAGAAAAAGCCGCCATTCTGGACGCGTATTGCCCTGATCATTTCCGCTATCGGCGTGGCTTTCTCACACGGCGCGAACGATGGTCAGAAAGGCATTGGTCTGGTGATGCTGGTACTGATCGGTGTTGCTCCGGCAGGCTTCGTGGTTAACATGAACGCCTCCGGCTACGAAATCACCCGTACCCGCGATGCGGTCAACAACGTTGAAACTTATTTCCAGCAGCACCCTGAGCTGCTGAAAAAAGCGACCGGCGTTGACCAGTTAATCCCGTCTCCGGAAGCCGGTGCCACGACTGCACCTGGCGAATTCCACTGCCATCCGGCTAACGCGATTAACGCGCTGGAACGTGCCAAAGGCATGCTGGGCAATATCGAAAGCTATGACAAACTGACCGTTGAGCAGCGTGGTCAGCTGCGTCGCATTATGCTGTGCATCTCTGATGTAACGGATAAAGTGGCGAAGCTGCCTGACGTGAATGCTGACGACCAGCGTCTCCTGAAGAAACTGAAAGGCGATATGCTCAACACCATTGAGTACGCGCCAATCTGGATCATCATGGCGGTCGCACTGGCACTCGGTATCGGTACGATGATTGGCTGGCGCCGCGTGGCGACCACCATCGGTGAGAAGATCGGTAAGAAAGGCATGACCTATGCGCAGGGTATGTCCGCGCAGATGACGGCGGCAGTATCTATCGGTCTGGCGAGTTACACCGGTATGCCGGTATCCACCACCCACGTACTCTCCTCGTCCGTGGCAGGTACCATGATTGTTGACGGTGGCGGTCTGCAGCGCAAAACCGTGACCAACATTCTGATGGCCTGGGTGTTCACCCTTCCGGCGTCCATCCTGCTGTCTGGCGGGTTGTACTGGATTTCGCTGAAGCTGATTTAATCGGTTCAAGGCGACAAAAAAGCGGGTCAGGAAACTGACCCGCTTTTTTTATGCTCAGTGCCAAATCATCAATGCAATCATGCTGACGACGACCAGCCCGCACAGGGCACTGGTCAAAATGAACTGACGACGCAGGCGCTCGCAGCGACGGATAAATTCTTCATCGTGATGATCGCGGTAGCGCTGGTAGTAGATATATCCCACCAGACGCATCTGTTTGCTGGGCTGTCCATGCGAGGTGAAGAACCCTCCACCGTCCACATACTGATAAAGCAACGGATCGCAACCACGAAGTACCACTAACAGCGCACGTAACGATGAGAAGTAGCGCGCCATATTCACTATGCAAACTACGCATAACGCCCAAAACAATGCGACGGTGCTAATCATACATCCTCCCCGGCGTCCGCCCACGAAGCAAGGCTTCTGAGCTACCGCACCCCAATGCCCTGACAGACAGTTCAGTGAAAGAATGACCAAAAGTCGATCCGGTTCGCGTTTTAATATCCGAACGGCTCATTTAATAGTGTAGGAGATCCGTTAATTTTTTTGCCACAAGGTTAATCGTTATCAACACCAAAGCTTGAAAAATATGTTTAACTGGGCCGTAATGAAAGCATCAGACGACGGCTTTCCCATTTAGTCATCGATAACTTAAGGAAGGAGTAACACTATGGCTTACAAACACATTCTCATCGCGGTAGACCTCTCCCCGGAGAGCAAAGTGCTGGTTGATAAAGCGGTATCCATGGCACGTCCCTACAACGCGAAAGTTTCCCTGATTCACGTTGATGTGAATTACTCCGACCTTTACACCGGTCTGATCGACGTCAATCTCGGCGACATGCAAAAACGCATCTCTGAAGAGACGCACCACGCCCTGAGCGAGCTCTCCACCAACGCGGGCTACCCGATTACCGAAACCCTGAGCGGCAGCGGCGACCTGGGCCAGGTATTGGTTGATGCGATCAAGAAATACGACATGGATCTGGTGGTGTGCGGTCACCATCAGGACTTCTGGAGCAAGCTGATGTCTTCCGCTCGCCAGCTGATTAATACCGTTCACGTGGATATGCTGATTGTTCCGCTGCGTGACGAAGAAGACGAGTAAGTGCAAAAAAGCCCGGTGGCGCTAACGCTTACCGGGCCTACAGGCGGCACGAAATGTAGGCCGGGTAAGGCGAAGCCGCCACCCGGCTTTTTTTATTCCGGTGTCCCCGAATAAATATCAAACCGGTGCCCTTTGGTGGTCACCGCATTGGTCGTGGCAACGTCCGCCAGCGGCGGCGCATAGTCAGGGCGCTTCACCACCACCCGCTTCGTCGCCAGCTGACGAGCCGGTTCCAGCAGGCCATCCGCATCCAGATCAGGCCCCACCAGAGACTGAAACACCCGCATCTCTTTCTTCACCAGCGCGCTTTTCTGCTTGTGCGGGAACATCGGGTCGAGATAGACGACCTGCGGGCGCGGGGTGATATCGGTCAGCGCCGTCAGGCTCGAGGCATGGATCAGCTGCAATCGTTCCTGCAACCACGGCCCGATTTCCGGGTCCGCGTAGCCACGCGTCAGACCATCGTCCAGCAACGCGGCCACCACCGGATTACGCTCCAGCATCCGCACATGACAGCCGACAGACGCCAGCACAAACGCATCGCGCCCCAGCCCCGCCGTGGCATCCACCACGTCCGGCAGATAGCTTCCTTTAATCCCAACCGCTTTCGCCACCGCTTCGCCGCGACCGCCGCCGAACTTGCGCCGGTGCGCCATCGCCCCGCCGACAAAATCGACAAAAATCCCGCCGAGCTTCGGTTCGTCGCGCTTGCGTAACTCCAGATGCGCTGTGGTCATCACCAGCGCCATCAGGTTATCTTCATCATGTTCCAGCCCCCAGCGGGCGGCCAGAACAGATAAGGCGCCGTCTCCGGCGCCTGTTTCATCCACTAAGCAGATCTTCACGTAACAATCAGCCTTTGATCCCGTAATGCTCAAGCATCGCGTCCAGCTGCGGCTCGCGCCCGCGGAAGCGTTTGAACAGCACCATTGGCTCTTCGGAACCGCCGCGGGTCAGGATGTTATCGAGGAACGACTGGCCGGTTTCGCGGTTAAAAATCCCCTCTTCTTCGAAACGAGAGAAGGCATCCGCCGCCAGCACGTCGGCCCACAGGTAGCTGTAGTACCCCGCCGCATAGCCGCCCGCGAAGATGTGGCTGAACGCGTGCGGGAAACGACCCCAGGTTGGCCCAGGGATCACCGCGACCTGCTTTTTAATCTCGGCCAGGGTTTCAAGGATTTTCGCCCCCTGCTCCGGGCTGAACTCGGCGTGCAGGCGGAAGTCGAACAGGCCGAACTCCAGCTGACGCAGGATAAACATCGCCGCCTGGTAGTTCTTCGCCGCCAGCATTTTATCCAGCAGCTCCTTCGGCAGCGGTTCGCCGGTCTCGTAGTGGCCGGAGATAAACGCCAGCGCGTCCGGCTCCCAGCACCAGTTTTCCATAAACTGGCTTGGCAGCTCGACAGCATCCCACGGCACTCCGCTGATGCCGGCGACGCCTGCGGTTTCGATGCGGGTCAGCATGTGGTGCAGGCCGTGACCGAACTCGTGGAACAGGGTGATCACTTCATCGTGGGTGAACAGCGCAGGTTTGCCGTTCACCGGACGGTTGAAGTTACAGGTCAGGTAGGCGACCGGCTTCTGCAGGGAACCGTCTGCTTTACGCATCTGGCCCACGCAGTCGTCCATCCACGCCCCGCCGCGCTTGTTCTCACGCGCGTAGAGATCGAGGTAGAAGCTGCCGCGCAGTTCGTTTTTCTCGTCATACAGCTCGAAGAAGCGCACGTCCGGATGCCAGACGTCGATATCGGTACGCTCTTTGGCGGTGATGCCATAGATGCGCTTCACCACTTCAAACAGGCCGTTAACGGCTTTGTTTTCCGGGAAGTACGGGCGCAGCTGCTCGTCGCTGATGCTGTAGAGGTGCTGCTTCTGTTTTTCGCTGTAGTAAGCAATGTCCCACGGCTGCAGCTCGTCCACGCCGAACTCCGCTTTCGCGAAGGCGCGCAGCTGGGCCAGCTCTTTTTCACCCTGCGGACGGGCGCGTTTCGCCAGATCGGTCAGGAAGTCGAGCACCTGCTGCGGGTTTTCCGCCATTTTGGTGGCGAGAGATTTGTCGGCGTAGTTTTCAAAGCCCAGCAGCTGCGCCAGCTCGTGGCGCAGGGCGAGGATTTCCGCCATGACCGGGCTGTTGTCCCACTTACCGGCATTCGGCCCCTGATCGGAGGCGCGGGTGCTATACGCGCGGTACATCTCTTCGCGAAGCGCCTGGTTTTCGCAGTAGGTCATCACCGGCAGATAGCTTGGGATATCCAGGGTTAACAGGTAGCCGTCCTGCTCTTTCGCTTCGGCCTGCGCTTTTGCTGCCGCCAGGGCGCTTTCCGGCATACCCGCCAGCTCTGCTTCGTCGGTAATCAGCTTCGTCCAGCCCATGGTGGCGTCGAGCACATTGTTGCTGTACTGGTTGCCCAGCTCGGACAGGCGCGCGGCGATTTCACCGTAGCGGGTCTGCTTCTCTTTTGGCAGGCCAATCCCGGACAGCTCAAAATCACGCAGGGCGTTATCGACCGATTTTTTCTGGGCGGTGTTCAGCTCGGCGTAGTGATCGCCGTCGCGCAGGTCGCGGTAGGCTTTGTAGAGCCCTTCGTGCTGGCCGACCCAAGTGCTGTACTCAGAGAGCAGCGGCAGGGTTTGCTCGTAGGCTTCACGCAGCTCCGGGCTGTTTTTTACCGAGTTCAGGTGGCTCACCGGGGAGAAGATACGCCCCAGCACGTCGTCCACTTCGGCCAGCGGCTGACACAGATTTTCCCAGGTGTACGGCCCGCCCTGCGCGACCACGCTTTCTACCGCCGCGCGGCAGTTGTCCAGCGATTGCGTAACCGCTGGAACCACATGCTCGGGGAGGATTTTAGAAAACGGTGGCAACGAAAAAGGCGTCAGTAATGGATTGGTCATAAACGCTGTCCTGTTGAAAGAGGTGAATGAAGCGCGCATCCGGCGCTGTGCATATGCGATCTAGAATGGGGTTAAGTGTAGAGGATTTCAATGCCAGACGTGGCGGAAAAGAGCCCGGTGGCGCTGCGCTTACCGGGCCTACGGGTAATCTGCGCCGTTCTGCTGTAAACTGTGGCAAATCGTCAATTCAGCGGAATATCATTACCCATGCTCAGTTATCGCCACAGCTTCCACGCAGGCAATCACGCCGACGTCCTTAAACACACCGTTCAGAGCCTGATCATCGAATCGCTCAAAGAGAAAGAGAAGCCGTTTCTCTATCTGGACACGCACGCGGGCGCGGGCCGTTATCAGCTGAGCGGCGAGCATGCCGAGCGTACCGGTGAATATCTGGAAGGGATCGCCCGCATCTGGCAGCAGGACGACCTGCCTGCCGAGCTGGAGCCGTACATCGGCGTGGTGAACCACTTCAACCGCAACGGCCAGCTGCGTTACTACCCGGGGTCCCCGCTGATTGCCCGCCAGCTGCTGCGCGAGCAGGACAGCATCCAGCTGACCGAGCTGCATCCGAGCGACTTCCCGCTGCTGCGTTCTGAATTCCAGAAAGACAGCCGCGCCCGCGTGGAAAAAGCCGACGGCTATCAGCAGCTGAAAGCCAAGCTGCCGCCGGTTTCCCGTCGTGGCCTGATACTGATCGACCCGCCGTACGAAATCAAAACCGACTATCAGGCGGTGGTGACGGGTATTCACGAAGGCTACAAACGCTTCGCCACCGGGACATACGCCCTGTGGTATCCGGTGGTGCTGCGCGCGCAAATCAAACGCATGATCAAAGACCTGGAAGCCACCGGCATCCGCAAAATCCTGCAGATCGAGCTGGCCGTGCGTCCGGACAGCGACCAGCGCGGCATGACCGCCTCGGGCATGATCGTCATTAACCCGCCGTGGAAGCTCGAAGCGCAGATGAACAACGTGCTGCCGTGGCTGCACAAAACGCTGGTGCCAGCCGGTACGGGTCATACCTCCGTCAGTTGGATCGTGCCGGAGTAATCGCAGCCATCGGTGGAAACTATTGATTTCAGGTATACAATCGCGGCAATTCACGATTAAGGACAAAAGCTATGACTAAGCATTATGACTACATCGCCATCGGCGGTGGCAGCGGCGGCATCGCCTCCATCAACCGCGCGGCCATGTACGGCCAGAAGTGTGCGCTGATTGAAGCCAAAGCGCTGGGCGGCACCTGCGTGAACGTGGGTTGTGTACCGAAAAAGGTGATGTGGCATGCGGCGCAAATCCGTGAAGCTATCCATATGTATGGCCCGGACTACGGCTTTGACACCACCATCAACCACTTCGACTGGGACAAACTGATCGCCAGCCGTACCGCCTACATCGACCGTATTCACACCTCGTACGACAACGTGCTGGGGAAAAATAACGTCGACGTTATCCACGGTTTCGCCCGCTTTGTGGACGCGAAAACGATCGAAGTGAACGGTGAGACGATCACCGCCGATCACATCCTGATCGCCACCGGCGGCCGTCCGAGCCACCCGAACATCCCGGGCGTGGAATACGGCATCGACTCTGACGGTTTCTTCGAACTGCCTGCCCTGCCAAAACGCGTTGCCGTGGTGGGCGCGGGTTACATCGCGGTGGAGCTGGCTGGCGTGATTAACGGTCTGGGTGCCGAAGCGCACCTGTTCGTGCGTAAACACGCGCCGCTGCGCAGCTTCGATCCGCTGATCGTTGATACGCTGGTTGAAGTGATGAACACCGAAGGCCCAACCCTGCATACCAACGCCGTGCCAAAAGCGGTCGTGAAAAATGCAGACGGCAGCCTGACGCTGGAGCTGGAGGATGGCCGCAGCCAGACCGTCGATTGCCTGATCTGGGCGATTGGCCGTGAACCGGCGAACGATAATTTCAACCTGGGCGTGACCGGCGTGAAAATCGACGAAAAAGGCTATATCGTCGTCGATAAATTCCAGAACACCAGCGTACCGGGCATTTATGCGGTCGGCGATAACACCGGTGCCGTTGAGCTTACCCCGGTTGCCGTTGCGGCGGGCCGCCGTCTCTCCGAGCGCCTGTTCAATAACAAGCCGGACGAGCATCTGGACTACAGCAACATCCCGACCGTGGTCTTCAGCCACCCGCCAATCGGCACCGTCGGCTTAACCGAGCCGCAGGCGCGCGAGCAGTATGGCGACGACCAGGTGAAAGTGTATAAATCCGCGTTTACCGCGATGTATACCGCCGTTACCTCCCACCGTCAGCCGTGCCGCATGAAGCTGGTCTGCGTCGGCCCGGACGAGAAGATTGTCGGTATCCACGGCATTGGCTTCGGCATGGATGAAATCCTGCAGGGCTTTGCGGTAGCGCTGAAGATGGGCGCGACCAAGAAAGACTTCGACAACACCGTGGCGATCCACCCTACGGCGGCGGAAGAGTTTGTCACCATGCGTTAATGCATAAGCCCCTCTCCGGAGGGGCTTTTTTTATTCACATTCATAAATCGTTGCAAAACGAATGCTCCGAAAAGAGTGATCTACCGCACATATCCCTCCACATCTACCGAAGCGAATGTCTACGCTTATAAGACGCCCGGATAAACCTGTCTTTTGAACACACAACCGGAGGTCCCTATCACCATGTTCAACCAGAAACTACAGGCTACCGAGAACATCGAATTCGAGATTGCAGAAGAGCTGCGCTACGAGACCGATCCCTGCGAGTTGAAACTGGATGAAATGATTGAGGCGGAGCCGGAACCCGAGATGATCGAGGGGCTACCCGCCTCCGATGCACTGACGCCCGCAGACCGCTATCTTGAACTGTTTGAGCACGTGCAGTCCTCGCGCCTGTTCACGGACAGCAAAACCTTTCCCGACTGCGCGCCGAAGATGGATCCGCTGGATATCCTGATCCGCTACCGCAAGGTCAGACGCCACCGGGACTTCGACCTGCGCCAGTTTGTGGAAAACCACTTCTGGCTGCCCGAGACCTACAGTACGGAATATGTTTCCGACCCCGGTCTGTCCCTCAAAGAGCACATTGACAGCCTGTGGCCAGTGCTGACGCGCGAGCCGCAGGATCATATTCCCTGGTCTTCCCTGCTGGCGCTGCCCCAAGCCTATATCGTTCCCGGCGGACGATTCAGCGAGACCTACTACTGGGATTCCTATTTCTCCATGCTGGGGCTGGCGGAGAGCGGTCGTAACGATCTGCTGAAATGTATGGCGGATAACTTCGCCTGGCTGATTGAACGCTACGGACATATTCCCAACGGCAACCGTACCTATTATCTCAGCCGCTCCCAGCCGCCGGTCTTTGCGCTGATGGTGGAGCTGTTTGAGGAGGACGGCGTTCGCGGTGCGAAACGCTATCTGGAACACCTCAAAATGGAGTACGCCTTCTGGATGGACGGCGCGGAGTCGCTCCTGCTTAACCAGGCCTACCGCAGCGCCGTGCGTATGCCGGACGGCTCGTTGCTCAACCGCTACTGGGATGACCGTGATACCCCGCGCGATGAATCGTGGATTGAGGACGTGGAAACTGCCCGCCATTCGGGCCGTCCGCCAAACGAGGTGTATCGCGACCTGCGCGCCGGGGCGGCGTCCGGCTGGGACTATTCCTCCCGCTGGCTGCGCGATCCGTCGCGGCTCGCCAGCATCCGCACGACGCAGTTTATCCCCATCGATCTGAACGCCTTCCTGTTCAAGCTGGAAAGCGCAATCGCCAACATCTCGGCGTCGAAAGGGGATAAAGAGACGGCCGACCTGTTCCGCCAGAAAGCCAGCGATCGCCGCGAGGCGGTGAACCGCTATCTGTGGGACGAGGAGAGCGGCTGTTACCGCGATTACGACTGGCGACGCGAAGAGCTGGCGCTGTTTTCTGCCGCCAGCATTGTGCCGCTGTATGTCGGCATGGCGACCCATGAGCAGGCCGAGCGCCTGTCGGATGCGGTCAAAGCGCGACTGCTGACGCCGGGCGGGATTCTGGCGACCGAGTACGAAACCGGCGAGCAGTGGGATAAACCCAACGGCTGGGCGCCGCTGCAGTGGATGGCGATCCAGGGGTTCAAGCAGTACGGCAACGACTCGCTGGGGGATGAAATCGCCTGGAGCTGGCTGCATACGGTGAACCATTTTTATCAGACGCATCATAAGCTGATTGAGAAGTACCACATCGCCAGCAGCACGCCGCGCGAAGGGGGCGGGGGTGAGTATCCGCTGCAGGATGGTTTCGGCTGGACGAACGGCGTGGTGCGGCGGCTGATTGGGTTGTATGGGGAGCCTTGAATAGGGTGCGGTCTGGTGCCCTCTCCCACGGGGAGAGGGAGGAGAAATCAGCGAATCACCTCATAAATGGCGCTCTGAATAGACTGCCATTTTTTGGTGGTGGCATCCGGCTGTGACTTCGCACGGCGTGTGGCCATGTCGAGATCGTGCTGCTGGCGTTTCACCACCGCTGGCACGGTGCAGAAAGCTTTGAGGTACTCTTTACGCACCGAGGTCAGAGACTCGCCGTTCGACATCGCGTGGCTGAGCGTGTTGATGAAGCGCCGACACGGCTTCTCCTCAACCATGTTTTGCCGGTAGCGTAGCATCAGCTCCAGCACGTCGTCATAGCCTGCCGACATCGCCTCTTCGGTCCAGGACAGCTTCCAGTCCATACCGCCCTGCAAAAAAAGCTGGGTCACGCGGGTGTCGTTGCGGTTAATGGCCGAGCGGAAATTATTCTCGTCCCAGGTCACTCCCATGCGCGTGAGCGTTTCGCGCGAGGAAGGCGTCTCACGCATTTCCTGTGGCGGCGCCGCTTCAGCCGCGCTGACGGCCGCAGGCTGCGGTTTACTGCTGGTCACCAGCCAGAAGCCTCCCGCCACGATGGCAATCACCATAACGCCAACCGCCCCCCATAACGCACCAGAAATGAGCTGCTCGCGTTGTTCGGGGGTGCGCGGCGCGCGCTGGGTCGGCTTTTCAATGGTGTCACGGACTTCAAACAGATCCCCACCGGTGACCCGATCCATTTTCTGCGCCTTTTCCCAGAAGGTATGCAGTTCGCTGGCATCTACCGCCATGAATCCCGCCGGATTGACGCGCGTTCTCCCCTCTTCAAACGCGCGTTGAACGGGCCGCGCGATCTGCGCGTAGTAGTTATCCAGCAGCTGGATTTGCGCCGAGCTTAACGTTTTCTGGACGGTGATGTTGTTACGGATTTGCCGAATGTCATCGAGGAAGGTTTGCAGCGTTTTACGCGGTTCAACCAGCAGCGTCAGCATGGACGGGTCGCTGAACAGCGAAGCGTAATAGCGGCTGAACTCTTTTTTATCCACCAGCATTTGCGCCAGTTCGCTGAACATCATGCCGCTCAGGACATCGTTGATCTCGCCCAACTTCAGCCAGCGCCGTACGCGGTCGGCGTTAAACAAAGTCTTGAGATGGTTATTCAGCCTTACTTGATCGGGCCAGGCCTGCTGGATGAGCCCTTTTATCATGAGCTCTATCGCCCGCACCTGCTTATGCGCCTGCTGCTGCTGAAGTTCGCTGCCCGGAGTCAGCTCCGTGCTGTAGGTCAACAGCGGCTGCTGCAGGCGAAGGTGCTCCAGCGCGGTGACAAACCGCATCGCCGCAATCAGCTGGTTTTCACTCACATCCTGTCCGCTTTCATACTGCGGCACGCGCTGCTGCAGCAGGCGCAGCTGGAGCGTAAATTCCGACATCTCGGCATCATTCAGGTTGAGTTTTTTCGCTACGGCTCCCCAGCCGCCCAGGGCTAATCGCGCGCTGTCCAGTTGTTCCAGAAACCAGCGTGGATCTTTGCCCTCAGAAGCATGTACATTCAGAAGAAGCAAAATTTCCACCGACGCATGGCGAATGACCGCCAGACAGTGTTCGAACTGTTCGCGAATATGATGTGATGTGCTGAGAGTCATTGTTTTCCTTAAGCGACAACGAAGACATCCGGATTGGCACGTAACGGCCTTTTTCTTTTTATTTATACGCGGTTAACCATACCTGACTTTCTGTTGAAATAAAGTGACAACCCTAAAATCATTTAAAATGTTTCAGGAGAATCTGAATGCCGGTTTTAATTACCCCTCGCCTGAACTGCTCGCCTTTACAAGAAGAAGACTGGCCCTTTTTTCTGGCGCTACAGCAGCATCCCGACGTCATGCGCTTTGTGGCGGAAGACCGCCCCGTCGCGGCGATCCGCGAGGCGTTTGATTCGCGCCTGACGCCCTGGACGCCAGGGAGCGCGCACTGGCTGTGCCTCGTCGTGCGTGACGCCGCTTCCAGGGCTCCGTTGGGCGTCACCGGGTATATTCATCGGGAGGAGGATTGCGCTGAGGTCGGTTTTCTTTTCGCTCCCGAGGCGCAGGGGAAAGGTTACGGCTTTGAATCCCTGAAAGCGCTTTGCGATTACGCTTTTCATCAGGGCGGTATACGTCGACTTACCGCCACCGTCACCGCCGGGAATATCGCCTCACGACGTCTGCTGGAAAAAGCCCGCTTTTGCCTGGAGGGCGAATTACGCGAGAGCTATTACCTTGCGGGACGTTGGCATAATGACTGGTTATTTGGTTTATTGCGGCAGGAATATCTGAATAACAATCCCTGATCAATAGCCATTTGGCGGATATTTCTCGTACCTCATTTCCTCTACAGTGTCGCCATTAAGAGGAAATGAATATGAAAGAGCATGCGCTGAAAATATCTTCTGCCGCCATCGCGTTGATAAAGAAACATCAGGGTCTTTCTCTGGAAAAATATCGTGACGAAAAAGGATTATGGGTTATCGGCTATGGCCACGTTATCCGCGATCAGGAGCATTTTCACGGCCCTGTCACACCTCTGGAGGCTGAGACTTTGTTGCGCGAAGATATCCGGTTGTGTGAAGCGCTGCTGCGGGAAAATATGACACGTCCATTAACCCAACAGCAGCATGATGCGCTGGTGATGATGATATTCAGTTTCGGAGAGATAACGTCGCTCCCAAACGCGCTTTTTCAGGCCGTCGCCCGGGTATAATACATGGCTGCCTGCGTTCTGTTTTTCACGTCCAGCCGCCGGAAAAGCGCCTCGAGGTGCGCTTTTACCGTGGCCGCACTGATGTTCAGATTGCGGCCAATCTCTTTATTCGACTCCCCCGCCGCCAGCAATTTCAAGACTTCGCGCTGGCGCTCGCTCAAGGATAATAATGCCTGAGGCGACGTCGGCTCTCTGACCCACTCTCCGGGAAAACAGACCATCCCTCTGGATACCGAATCCAGTACGGCGGAAAACCGTTCGGGATTGGCGTTTCGGGGAACAATGGCCATGACGTTTCGCTGCCGCAGCTGCTCAGCACATTTGGCCTCTTTTTTCGCCAAAATCAGAATCACACGTATCGCCGGAAAGCGATGCAGGATCGCTTCCAGCAAAGTGCTCCCTTCGTCCTGAATTAAATTCCCATCAATCATGACGATAGCCGACGGTGAAGCAGAAATCTGAGTCCATAAATCTTCTGCCTGACAGGTCCCAGTTATATTTATTTCCGGAATCAACCTCTGAAGACTGTGTATCGCTCCGTGAATAAAGAGTGACTGCCTGTCAAACATGATTACTCGCATCGTTTTTTCCCCTCTGAGAATAGCGAAGGGGGATTCTACAGAGGCATTATTTAAGGGAAGGTGCGAATAAGTCCGAGATGTGAGATCATCGTGTTGTAACCTGAACCCAGAATGAGTAACCGGATGAGCCAGCAACTGACTTTTGCCGACAGTGAGTTTTCCAGTAAACGCCGCCAGACCCG